>JACSSI010000104.1 GCA_014879345.1 Anaerolineae bacterium
ATTACCGGTAACATGGATAATATTGGACATTTGTTTGGTCACGAACGGTTTTCTTTTATCAAGCATGACGTGAGTAATCACATTTATGTACCGGGTGAGATTAATGCGGTTTTGCATTTTGCTTCGCCTGCCAGTCCAAATGATTATTTGGAACATCCGATTCCCACGTTGAAGGTGGGGTCTTTGGGCACTCATAATACGTTGGGGTTGGCAAAGGTGAAGAATGCTCGTTATTTGCTGGCTTCTACTTCTGAAGTGTATGGTGATCCACTTGTCAATCCGCAGCCGGAGACGTATTGGGGCAATGTGAACCCGATTGGGCCGCGTGGCGTTTATGATGAAGCCAAGCGGTTTGCCGAGGCGATGACCTTGGCTTACCAACGGTATCATGGCCTGGAAACGCGCATTGTACGTATTTTTAATACGTATGGGCCGCGTATGCGGCTGCATGATGGGCGGGTGGTGCCGAATTTTATCTATCAGGCGCTGACTAATAAACCGATTACGGTGTATGGTGATGGCAGCCAAACGCGCTCATTCCAGTTTTATTCTGATTTGGTGGATGGCTTGTATAAGCTGCTGTTTTCGGCAGAAGAGCTACCTGTCAATATCGGCAATCCCGTGGAAATGACGATTTTGCAGTTTGCCCAAAAGGTGATTGAAGTGGCGGGTAGCAAGTCGGATATTATACATACCAGCCCCAAGGATGATCGGTTTACGGATGATCCGAAGCTGCGCCGCCCAGATATTAGCAAGGCCAAGCGGGTGTTGGGTTGGGAGCCAAAGGTTGATCTGGCGGAAGGGTTGGAGAAGACTGTCGAGTATTTTAGAGATAAGGTTTAAGATTAGAGACCTCCGAGGTTTTTAAAATCTCGGAGGTCTATGGTTTTGGGAAAGGGTTTGTGACGACGCTTCAATTGCGGCAGAAATTGAATAGGTGGCATGACTCGACTGGGTGGCAGCCGTTTGGATTTGTGCTGGCGGCGTTGGTGTTGGGGGTGTTGCTGGCGCGGCTGCCGTCGTGGTGGGGAGTGGTGTTGGTGGCGGGAACGGCCGTTTTCCTCCTCACAATCATCTACCCATTAGCCGGACTGGGGCTGGCTTTACTGCTGGGGCCGTTGGGTGCGCTGGAGAAGGTGCTGTTTAGCGGTTCGCCGCTGGATAGTGGCCAGGTGATGCTGTTGTTTGCGATTGCTGCCTGGTTGGCGCGGAGTCTGAGTCGCCGCCGTATTATGATTCGGCACAGTTGGTTGAGTGTACCGCTGGTGGTGTTTATTTTTGTGGGTGCGCTGACGCTGCTGGACGCAACGGCCGTTACTCTGGGCTTCATTGAGTTGGTCAAATGGATCGAAATTCTGGTCATCATGTTGATGGTGACAGATTTGGCGGCTGAATGGTTTGAGGGACGAGGAAGCGGCTTTTTTGGCAGCCCGCAAGTGCTGGTGTTGGGGATGCTGCTATTGGCCGGTGTGAGTCAGGCACTCGTTGGTATCTGGCAGTTTGGCTTGCGTGAAGATGGCCCTGAGCATTTTTTGGTGCTGGGGCGTTTTTACCGGGCGTATGGCACGTTTGAGCAGCCAAATCCGTTTGGTGGGTATATGAATCTGTCGGTGCTGCTGGGCTTGGGGGTGCTGCTGGGCATTGTGGTAGTTTTGTGGCGACAGTTTTTATTGAACCGCAAAGGGCGCAAAGAAAATTCTGCGAAATCTGTGGATATAAATTTGCTGATTTTGTTTTTGTGTGTCGGTGTGGCGACGGCATTGACGGGGTTGGCGCTGCTGTTTTCGTGGAGTCGTGGGGCGTGGTTGGGATTTGTGGTGGGAACGGCCGTTGTCGTTCTGTTTTGGCCCCGAAAGTTATGGCGAGGTATTGCCTTGTTGGCACTGGCGGGTATGCTTTTGTTAGGCGGCTTGCAAGTTGGCCTGGTTCCAGCCAGTGTAGCTGAACGTCTTGTCAGTTTTCAAGAAGATTTTCGTTTTGGTGATGTGCGTGGTGTGCCTATCAATGATACCAACTATGCAGTGGTAGAGCGTTTGGCACATTGGCAGGCGGCATTTGGCATGGCGCAAGATGATTTGTGGTTTGGGGTGGGCTTCGGTAACTACGGTATCGTCTATTCTGATTATATGCTTAGCAATTGGCCTGATGCCCTGGGTCACGCGCATAATTATTACATCAACCTGCTGGCAGAAATAGGTGTGGTGGGACTTGGTGCTTATTTGCTATTGTGGACGGCCGTTATTGGGCAGACAATTTGGCTTCTCCGGCGGGTTGACGGCTGGGAACGTGGTATTGCGCTTGGTTTATTAGGCGTTTGGACAGCACTCGCTGTGCATCATATGGTTGATAAATTGTATGTGAATAATATCTATGTTCATTTGGGTGTGATGTTTGGTTTGTTACAAATCTTGGCGATATTGTCGAAACGCCAGGCAAAAAATTAACTGCAAAGAATGTAAAGAGCGCAAAGAAAATTCCGCGCAATGAGCGCAATCTTCGATTGGAAAAGGTTTGAATTAGTTATGATTTCGTTATTTGTTCGTTTTGCGTCACGGTTTGGCATGAAGCCTAAAGAAGCAGAACGGTTTATCAAGTTTTTGATTGTGGGCACAATTGGGTTTGTGGTCGATTTTGGCACCTTGACATTGCTGAAAGAGACAACTTCTTTACCTACAGCGGCAGCTAATACGATTTCCTTCTCAGCGGCCGTAGTTAGCAACTTCACGCTCAATCGTTATTGGACGTATCCTGATTCTCGGACTAAAAGCATCTGGTCTCAACTGGGACAGTTTACGTTAGTCAATCTTGTGGGCTTATTAATCAACACCGCTATCTTGCTCGTTCTTGAGTCTGTCTTTGATTCAATTTTGGTGAATTTTCCGGCAATACCGATTCGTGGCTACATTCCAGCAAAGATGATTGCGACGGTTGTTGTTCTCTTCTGGAACTTCTTTGTCAATCGGTATTGGACGTATAGTGATGTTGATGCCATCTCTGAACCAGATATTGTGGACAGTGTGGATTCTGTAAAGTGATGAAGATTGGCATTGATGTCACCTCGGCTATCATGCAAGGGGGGGGCATTGGCCGTTATACGCGTGAACTGGTTCAAGCAATACTCGCCCAGGATTCTGACAACGAGTATGTTTTGTTCTCAGCGCCACCGCCGTCGGGCAAATCCCTTTCCCAGATTTTTCCCACAAAGCCGCAGATAACGTACAAAATCGCCCCAGTTAGCGAACAATGGTTGTATCGCATTTGGTATCGAGCCAGGCTGCCGGTGTCTATACAGCGGTTAACAGGGAAACTGGACCTCTTTCATTCGCCAGATTTTGTGCTGCCACCAACAGGAGGGGCTGTTCCCACATTACTGACGGTTCATGACTTGTCATTTGTTCATTATCCTGAAGTATATCCTGAGGTATTGGTGAATTACTTGAACAAGGTGGTTCCCTGGTCGGTGGGGCGGGCAACTCATATTTTGGCGGATTCGGCAGCAACGAAGCAGGATTTGATGGCGATTTGGCAAGTGCCGGATGAGAAAATTACGGTGCTTTATAGCGGGGTGAGTGAATCGTTTGTGAAAGTAGAGGATGAGGGTCGGATAACGGCCGTTCGTCACAAATACAATCTCGGTCAAGCCCCGTATCTCCTAAGTGTTGGCACCGTCCAACCTCGTAAAAATTATCAGATGCTCATCCAGGCTTTTGCACCCCTGGCAAACAAGTTTCCCCACAACCTTTACATCGCGGGCGGCAAAGGCTGGCTCTATGATGATATGATGGCCGAAATTGAAAGGCAGGGTCTCATAGATCGGGTGCGCTTCATCGGCTTTGTGGATGACGAAGACTTGCCCACCCTGTACAGCGCCGCCGATTTGTATCTGTTCCCCAGTTTGTATGAAGGTTTTGGCCTGCCGATGCTGGAAGCGATGGCATGTGGTGTGCCTGTGATTGCGTCCGATGTGTCTTCATTGCCGGAAGTGGGGGAGGGAACGGCCGTTTTGCTGCCACCACACGCGCTTTCTGAATGGACACAAACAATGCAAGCTGTTTTGTCATCCCCTCAGCAGCAAGAACAAATGATTTCGGCAGGTTATCAAAACGTGCAAAGATTTTCTTGGAAAAACTCCTCCGATCAGCTATTGAAAATTTATCAGGTACTGCTCTCTTAATCTTCATAACCCCACCCTTCATTATGACTAAAGTACAATACTATTTTCAAAAATAGTATTGTAAAATTTTACAGGGTGTTCCTATTACCAAAAACAACAAAGGTAGTATCTACAAAAAATATAAAATTGACGTGCAGACAATGATCCCTTCTCTAAATTTAGAAAGCACGGGTTATCCACTCAAACCCAAGATAAACCATAGTGCCTTTGCCCTTATTGCAATTGGTCATGGTGATTCCCGACTCTATTTGCTCCAATGGAATACAAAATGGGGAGTCTTTAATTTAATTGGTGGAAAAGTCGATAACGAGAAAGGGGATGAAAACTCGTTTGCCCAGACAATGCATCGGGAGCTTGAAGAAGAAATGGGGCTTAAGTATCCTGAAGATTTTGTTGTCCAACGTGAATTAAAGCACATTTATCTCAGTCAATTCTCACAACGGCAGCGGGCGTTTAAAAATTATCATTTTTGTGTTTTTGATGTTGACATCTTCCCCAATCTGCCAATGGATAGAGCCAGAGCACATACCTATGCGCGTTGGCTGTCAACCGGGCGACAAAATATATTTACCTCAAAAGAAGAGATTGTGCAGTTAAGAACTTATCAGAACAAGCCGATTTCCAGCACAACAAAATTGATTTTACATGAACTTGGTGAGCTATCTCCATACGCTTGTTAACCCCTTTTTTTGCTAAAAACAATAAAAACCCAAGATTTTCATGCTTAAATAGGACTAATTTCCTATTTTAAGGTATTTTCCCTTTTCGCATATTCGTACATAATTCGTGTATAAATTATGTTTTGTGATTATGCAAACTAATATCTAATCGTAGTGCAACAATTGAATGACTCAAAGTGAGGAACCTTTATGGTGCCAAAGAGTGGATTATTCCAGGGCGTTATGAAGTTAAAAACACTTTGTATTGGTGGGCAATTTACTGATTCTGTTAATGAAGTAGATCAGGATACCTTCCCTGCAAATGTTTTGACACATTCAGCTAGCTTTCGCTTTTTTATTGAACCTTCTTTTGACAAAGCCTTAACCATCATTGGTCAAGATCAAGATATTGACCTTGTATTTGTTGATGCTGATTCAGCTAGCTTGCCTGAAATTACCATGCTCATAACCCAGGTGCGAGAAATCCGACCGAAATTGCCAGTGATTGTGTTCACACAAGGTGCTGATGATCGAATGAGATATCTGATGCGGGAAGGCGCAGCTTGGCATTTTACGAAGCATTCAAGGGCAATTAGCCAGTTGGGCCTGCAAATTCAAAAACACGTCTTTTCACCCATTTCCTGGCAAGAAATATTTAACCGCTATGCCCATGATAATGTGAAGCCCAGAATAGAGCCTGGGCTTAGCTACACTGATTTGGAGGCATTAAGCAAAAATCCTGAGGAACGGTACATCATCAAACGCTTGTTTGCGGGCAGTGACATGGTGCAAATTTTCCGAATGGATGAAGGCTACAGCGGCTCACGAATTTACCGTATTAAACCTGCCAATGAACTAAGGCGAATTTTGAAGATTGATGTGGCAGATCGCTTGGAGGCGATTCAGGAAAAGCAGGAGACGTTGATTCAGCCAAGACTTAACCAGCGAGTGGGGCAGGTGCAGGGGAAAATGGCGCGTGGGCAACATTTGGCTGGCACTTGTTATACGCTGGCTGGCTCTACGCGAGATGCGATGACGCTGACACAGTTTTTGAATGACCAAAACCGTGTCCGCAAAGAATTAATTGATGAGTTTTTGGGACAGTTGCAAATTAGTTTGGAACAATTATATGCCGGTAGTAGCGACACGGAATTACGCTATTGGGCACCTTTATATTCCCGTGTCTTGCCTACGCATTTGTCGCTGACTGATGCTTTCCTTGTTGAGCATGAGGAGATGGAGGCTGCTGATTTCAAGTTGAAGTCGGAGGATTTTACGACACTTTCTTCTGTACCTGGGAATGAGGTGTTGAAGGGTATTGAGGCTGCTGTGCGTCGTGGGGAACGGCCGTTAGTGGCCCTATGCGATTTTGAATTGGCAGAGTTGGACACTCAAAATGGTATTTTATATTTGCATGATGACTTGATGGCGCGTTATCCCGTTGTGCCGATGCTGCAAAGCAAGGAACATCCGATTTTGCGTTTTAAGGTTGCCTTTGCGGAGTCTGAGTGGGAGGTGTTGACACACCCGCTGTTCCGGCGTGGCAAGCGCCTTTCTGTCATGGGGCGTGTGATTGATACACAGGATACGATTTTGTCGCGTAATATCGCTGAGGTGACAGGGCTTGATTATGACCTGGATGCTGACACATTTGAATATGGGGCTGGTCGTTTTGTCTCACCAGTGACGAATGTGCGCTGTTTGTTGTGGGAAATTGGCCGCGAAGACATGATTGTGCCAATTCCGCAAATCTCGCCAGTGGTGCATGGGGATTTGAATACCACAAATATTCTGGTTGAAGTAGGCAATGATGATCTCTTTGTGTGGCTGATTGACTTTTCAGAAGCTCGTCCCGGGCATATTTATTATGATCTGGCGAAGTTAGAGGTTGAGTTCCGCACGCATGTTTTCTTCCGTTTGTTTAAGGCTATGGTGGATGAGGGCATATGGGATGCGGATACGGCAGTCAAGTTTGCGCTGTTGGTGGAAGATGTGTTGTGGGAATCAGGGGATGAGTCGTTTACAGATTTTATTGGTAATTTACGGGATTATCGTCCTGAATGGTATGATAATCTCTACTCTCAGTTCCCATTGTATTCTGAAAATTTATTGTATTTTCTTTTTTCGCTGCGCAAGATGGCGAAGACGTATAGTTCTGAACGGTTTAAGCATCATTACCCGGTGGCGGTCTTTTTCCACAGTATTGCGGCGCTCAAGTTTCATGAATTAGAGAACGAGCCTTGGTATCCGTGGGCGAAGCGGGTGGCGCTTTGTGCTGGGCTGGTAGCTGGCAAACAGGCAATTCAACGGGTGGAACGGCCGTTAGAAGTTGCCAATATTATCAAAGCCCTGCGTGAAAGAAGCTCGTTTGCCCTGATAACCGTCGGCAGCGGTGAAGACCGAAAATACTTGCTGCAATGGAACGAAAACTGGGGCATGTACAACCTGGTGGGTGGTCGTATCTCCAACGAAAAAGGAGATCGGGATTCCTTTGCCCGTACCATTCAGCGAGAACTTGACGAAGAACTAGGCTTACAAAGCCCCAAAGATTATCGTATCGTCTGGGAATATAAACCTTTGTATCAACGGCAGTTTTCTCGGCGGGAGTTTGTTTTTAAAGATTATGAATTTCACGTTTTTCGTATTGAATTTTTACCACGCCATCCAACAACCCGTGAAGAGTATGAGTGGTTTGCAGAGAGATTATCACCAGATCGTGAAAATATTTTAGCAACCAGTTCCGCCATAGAACGGTTACGCATTGGTGAAACCCAGAAACATATTTCTGAAACAACACGCATGATTTTCCATGAATTGGGTGAAATCAAAGCACACGAAGAACGTGAAATGCACACAACACTAGAATTGCGGCTAGACAACGATTTTATTGGTGTTAGTCGAGGCCGCGCGCAGCTTACCGGACAAATCATCAATTCCCATGTAGCCGGTGTTGTGGAAAATGTGGCGTTGGACGTATTGCCCTCAACCGCTTATGAAGCTGAGAGAGAATCAGCATTAATTCAACTAGGCACATTGACACCCGGCCAGGTAATTCCTTTTTCCATATGGCTGCGACCACGAGAAAAAGATGCGCGAATCATCATGCGCGCCACTTATTATGATTCGAGGGGTGAAGAGTATCGTCAAATATTAGAGAGTCATATCTCGTTTGATTCTCAGGTTGGTGTCTCCTTCCATATAGAAAATCCGTATGTGGTGGGCAAGCCACTGACGTCAGCTTCAGAATCATTGTACATGGGTCGAAGTGATATTTTCCATTGGATAGAGGAGAACTTGATTGGCAAAACTCAGCCCAATACCTTGATTTTGCATGGGCAGCGACGTATGGGCAAAACATCTACGCTCTATCAGCTTGTAGGTGGTAAGCGGGGGAAAACGATTCGAGAGTATCCAGGTTACCCCATTTTCCCCGTGTATATTGATTTACAACGGCTGGCAGGTTGTGACACGCCAGAATTTTTTGGCCGCATGAGCCGTGAAATTGCCCGAAATCTGGATAAAAGGCAAATCAAGATTAACGTGCCTGATTCCTGGTCACAGAACGGTTCGATTTATCAGGATTTTGATGATTTTCTTGATAGCGTGGAGCGGAGTCTGCCGGAAAATGGGCTGCTTGTGATTATTTTGGATGAGCTGGAGCAGTTGCAAACGAGTGTTGAACAGGGGCTTTTGAGCAAACATATCTTGCCTTATTTACGCTCATTAATGCAGCATCGTTCCCGATTGACGTTTGTTTTAGTGGGTACAAATCAATTGGTGGAAGATTATTGGAGCATCATTTTTCATGTGGGTATTAGCCGTGAAATTTTGCCGTTGAGCCGCGAGGAGACAGAAAGCTTGGTGCGGGATCCCGTGGCGCCTATGGTGCAATATGATGATCTGGCGGTTGACCGCATTTGGCTGGCGGCGAAAGGACATCCTTATTTTAGTCAGCTTATTTGCCATCGGTTAATTAGTGAGACGAATTTGACTGGAAGTGGTAGCAAACATATTTCTATCGCTGATGTACGTGAGACGATTAGTAATATTATCGAAGGGGATGACAGCCATTTGCTTCATATTTGGAGTGAGTGTTCTCATTCTGAGCAATTGGTGATGGCGGCTGTGGCTGGCACACAGGAACAGGGCGAGGAGGCGGTTTCCCGGCCTGAGATTGTGTCTCGTTTACGGGAAGCGGCGGTGGATGATGATGAGATTATTGAGGCGCTGAAACGTTTAGAGCAGCGCCGCCTGGTTTACAAGAAGCAGATTGAACGCACTTTGCAAACGCGGTTTCCTCGTGCAGACGGGTGGGAGCCGAATATTATCAGCAAGGATTATGCGTATGCGATTTCTTTTGATTTGATGCGCGGCTGGATTGTCAGGAAACGGCCGTTAGGCTCTTTATTGGAATAATTTAGGCAATATTATGTTAACTTACATCGTTGGCCCACCGATAAGAAGACCACAAGATTTTTACGGCCGTTCTCGTGAGGTGGCTCGCTTTTTTGAAATAGTTGCTGGCAAGCAGACGCAGTCAGTCAGTGTGTTAGGCGTGCGTCGGTCTGGTAAAACTTCATTTTTGCAGCATGTGTCAAACCAGGAAGTGATGTCACGCTACATCCCTAATCCTCGTGATTATGTGATGATCTACATTGATATGACATCCTGCCGAACACCAAACGATTTCTATCAGAAATTGCTGGTTAAGCTGGAAACTCGATTGAGCGGCACCAGACCTTTCAATTTGTGGCAATCGCCTGATGGGCAAATAAGCCTTTACGATATAGAGACAATTCTATGCCAGCATCCGCATCGTCGCGTAATTTTATTGCTTGATGAGTTTGACCAGATTCACACCGGTTCGTTTGGCGAGAATTTCCTGATTGAGCTGCGTGCCATGACTGGTGTGCTTGATTATGAATTAGCCATTGTCACGGCTTCGTATTGGGATTTGTATCAGCTAGGCACGCATATAGGCTTGCCACCAACATCCCCGTTTTACAATATTTTTTATCCGACCCCCATTCACTTAACCGGCTTTGGCTATAATGAAGCAGAATCTTTGATTCGCCAACCAGCAGCACAAGCGGGTATTTTTTATTCAGAGACGGAAGTAGCTAATATTTATGCTTTGAGCGGCTCCTTGCCTTTCTTTTTGCAGGCAGTTGCCGCGCGTTGGTTTGATGAAAAACTGTTCAGCGAGCCGCCCACATTTAACACAATTCTGGGTAAAATAGTTTTAGAATTGGCTCCCTATTTTGAGCAGTGGTGGCGGCAGCTTAATGAATGTGAACAATGGCTTTTGATGGAAGTGGCTGAAAACGATTTACGAACTGCAAATCCTTGTACGACTGTAGCGGTTACGGATGCACGGCGCAGATTATTGGCCTATGGTTTATTAGAGCCGGGAGCGAACGGACTGGTTATAAACGGAACGATTTTCGCAAGCTGGATCAAAAAATATGGGACGGTGGCGCTTGAAAAACTGGATGTAAAGCCGGAAACAATTAATTCAGTGGCGCTGCGTCGAAAATTGATTGACCTATTTAACAGTGAAGAAGTCCGCACAATCTGTTTTGATTTACAGATAAATTATGATGATCTGAGAGGGGAAAGCCGGGCTGATAAGATTAGGGAGCTGATTCTGGCAATGCAGGCGCGGCCGGATGGTTTACAGCGGCTTCTGGATGTTATCCGGGCGGAGCGGGGTGAAATTATTTGAGATGGTGGCATGAAAACGGCCGTTATCCCC
>JACSSI010001149.1 GCA_014879345.1 Anaerolineae bacterium
TAACTGATTGATGTGATTTTCTAATTGTTTGGTGCTGCGGTTAATGTTGCGCAAAAATTGCATTTGGCGATCATCCAAATGGTTATTTGCGGTTTTCTGCATTAATTCGCCATACACTTTGATGACAGTTAAGGGGGTGCGCAGTTCATGAGAGATGCTGGTGATGAAGGCATCTTTCAAATTATCCGCTTCGACTTCCAGCGTGATATCACGCATGACAATGACGGTTCCCAAGTGGATACCATCCTGCGTTTCCACATCTGAGGCCAGAGTGGTTAAGGTTCTGTCACCAATTTGGTAACGTTTCATGATGGATGGGGAAGAGGCTCCCATGTTTGCATTTGTTTTGGCTGATGACACAGGAGGCTCTTCTGCTGTGGCCGAGTTTAATTCCCGGAAAGGACCGTTTTGGAGGAAATCGTATGACAGATCGGAGAGTAGACGCTGCGCGGCAGAATTGGCGGAGATGATATTGTTTTGATCATCCAGCAAGATAACGCCGTCGGTGATGCTGTTGAGGATGGTTTCTAATTCCGTGGTTTGTTTGATGAGTTGATTGTTGCGCTGTGAGAGCCGTCCAGTCATCAAATCGAAGGAAGTGGCGAGCTGCCCAATTTCATCTTTTGTGGTAATGCCAGTACGTTGATCTAAGTCACCTTCACCAACGGCCGTTGCTGTTTCCACCAGTTTGTTTAGCGGATTGGTGATACCCCGCGTGAGCAAAAATCCAACGATGAGCACTATTATCGAAGCCGCCGTAAAGAGAATCAAGAAGCTGTTACGGCTGGTATCCTGAACAGTGGTTAGAAAGTTTGTGGGTAAAGCAACGCTGAATAAACCAAAAGATTGGTCTCTTAGCCGCCAATCACCATAAGCCAAAGAATATTCCTGACCCAGAACCTCTAAATCGGCGATGGGCACTTCATTAGCAGCATTGGTCCGTACAATCTCATATCTTTCAGGGTCTACCTGCAATTGTTCACGGATAAGGCTTAGCTGTTCCGAGTCTTGGGGAATATCAACGGAAGGCACCTCATCATCACCGCTAAGGGTCGTGTCGATGACGACGCCATTTTTATCATAGAAGGTGACACGAGCCACAGCGTTTTCAGTAAGCTCGATAGCCATCGGATGCAGGATAGTGCCGACCATGGCCGCGCCTACCTGCTCCCCATCAGGCAGCGAAACGGGTCCTACGGTGAACAAAATATAGTCACCCTCTGGTGTCGTGCTGAGAAAGACTGTTTTGTCTCCAGATTCATCTGACTGGCCTTCCAACACAAATTGCACGCCTTCCATATCAGAGAAATTGCTACCACTCCTTTGAAGAGCTTCTGATATAGGTGCTCCTGGTATACGCTGCCAGCCAAACACCTCCATGCCATCCATGTCAATAAACTCAATGGCATCTGCATTGGCGTTGATGACGAATGGCATGACCAGCGCTTCAATGGCGTCTCTGTCACCGTTTGCCAGGCTTTCAGCCACACCATTTGTGAACGAAATCGCGCGCAGGGTCTCCAGGCGATCTTGCTCAAAACTGACGAGGCGTTCTGAGACGACTCGTCCAGCATCGACCAGCCGGTTTGTCAGACGTTCATTCAAGGAGTCTGTTACAAATGTGGTAAGCAAATAAGTTCCCGCACCCGCGATGATGAGTGTGAGTAATAAAAAGGGGAGTATTATTTTTGTGCCGATTCCGTAACGCAATCGACCCAGGGTGGATTGA
>JACSSI010001150.1 GCA_014879345.1 Anaerolineae bacterium
TTTACTCGAGAGATAAATATCTAACCAGGCCAAACCTGACAGGTCTTTCTCGAGAGACTTAGTAGTTACAAAGTAACTTAAAAAGTTAGACATCTGTCGCGCTTTCACTTGAGTAAACTGCGATTTTGCGCTTTGGTGTTTTCAAGAGACTTTCCGCAGGTTACTTAAAAGCCTCAATTCCTCCTCCTCTCCCTTAAAAAAGAGGCGTATCCACCCCCGGATACGCCTCTTTGATTTTAACTGTAGATATGTCCTGATTTTGTAAACAATCATGCTGGATGCAAACACAATTCTTTTTTGACAAAACACAGTGATATTTTTATACTGAACGCAGTTCACCAGAGAGAACATCTGTACTCATTCATACCAGCAGTCAAAAACAAGGAAAATCAATGAGCCAAGCCGCCACGCAATTTGCAGACCGACCCACAGCCCACTTGGTGGTTCAAAAAGGGCCACAGCCCAATCAGACCTTCGATTTATACCAAGACCAGCTAACCATTGGCCGTTCTTCTGTCAATGATGTTGCTATTACAGACCCGGAAATCTCGCGGAAACACGCACGCCTGGTCAAACAAGGCACAGATTACGCCATTGAAGACTTGGGCAGCACCAACGGCACCTTCGTCAATAACCGCCGCATTGTCGGCCTCACCCCCCTTCATGACGGCGACATCATTGAATTTGGCGAAGCGATACAATTGCTTTATGAAGCAGAATCTACACTTCCTGTGGAACTGCCTGCGCCGCCGTTGCCACAATCAAAACCTGCTGCCGCGATGCCCAGCAAAACTGAACGGGAAGCGGCTCCACCCGCCGTAAAACAAACACCCGCAGCGCCAAAATTTGCGCCGCAGCCAAATATTATCGCTGAAGAGGAGACCGCAGCACCATCTTGCCGGCGGAATGTGCTGTTGGGCTGCGGTGCTATTATTCTGCTTCTGTTTTTGTGTACCTCTTGCCTCTTCTTCTTAGATGCATACCAGCAAGGACGTCTGCTGTATTGTGGGCCGTTGCAATCGTTTTGGGAGCTTATATTTGGGCCGTTTGGCTTTGCTCCAATTTGCTCATAAAAAATTCATTACAAAGAAACAAAGGCACAAAGAAACAAGGAAAAAGCCTTTGACCCTTTGTTTCTTTGTGCCTTTGTATTAAATTGAAGGAATATCTCTTGACTGAAAATCCCCGCCTCCGCCCCCTTGATTTTCAACAGGTTTACCACCAGGGTCAGCAAATGTGGTACTTGCGTGATCCGTTGCAACTGACGCCCCATCAGCTCATTATGCCGCCTGCCCTCGCCCAAATGCTCATTTTTTGTGACGGCACACGCACCCCACAAGAGGTTCACGAGGCTTTCTGTGCTTATGTTGGGCAAGCGGTGGATTATGACATCATCCTTGACGCGCTGGATCACCTGGATCAGGCCTGTTTGCTTGAAAATGCTCACTCGCGCCAGGTGCAAGCCGATATTCTGACGGCATACCGGGAAGCACCATTCCGTCTTCCTGCTTTGGCTGATTTAAGTTATCCTGCCGATCCAGAAACCTTAACGGCGCTCTTTCAAGAATATGAAAAAGGGGATGATTTAACGGATTGGCAGCCGTGGCATGGACGCGCCATTATCTCGCCCCATATCGACTACATGCGCGGTGGCTCTGTCTATGCAAAAACATGGCGGCGGGCTGAAACGGCCGTTTCCGAAGCAGAACTCGTCATCATCTTTGGCAC
>JACSSI010001151.1 GCA_014879345.1 Anaerolineae bacterium
GCTTGCCGTGTTGCCCTTGGTTGGGATTGGCACGGGCATAAGGTGAAAAAAGCGCCAGTGCTCTATATCGCCGCTGAAGGCGTGTCCGGGCTAAAGCTGCGATTCCGTGCATGGTTTCAGGAGCACGGCGTAGCGCCGCCATCAAATCTACGTATCCGCACCATTCCCGCCAGCCTGACTGCTGCCGAATCAACGGCGGCCATCGCTGAGCGCATGGAGCGCCTCCCAGAGCGCCCAGGGCTAGTGTTGATCGACACTTTCGCCACCAACTTTGGCGCTGGATCAGAAAATGACGGCGAAGACATGGGCGCGGCCATCGCCGGATTAAATGTGCTGAAAGGCAATGGGTTAATCCTGTCAGCACATCACACCGGGCACGGCGATAAGACAAGAAGCCGTGGCCATTCGTCACTATTTGCGGCCATTGACGTTGAGTTGCAGGTTACTCAGGACGCGGACAAGCGGATTCTCGTAGGGCATACGAAGCTACGCGACGGGGACAGGCAAGAGCGTATCGCCGCGTTTGAATTGCGGAAGGTTTTCCTGCCGTGGGCTGATGAAGACGGTGACCCGCTTAATTCTGCCGTGCTAGTGAAGGCGGATATACCAGACATGCCTAGCCACATCGAACGATTACCCGCATCACAACGCATAGCCTTGGACGCATTGCGAGCGGCACTCGTAGACCACGGTACGGAAGACAAGGGCGTTGTATCAGTCGCCGAAGACCAATGGCGGCAGGCAGCTTATGCCGCTGGAATCAGCGACGGTGACAGTGATGCGAAGAAGAAGGCATTCAAGCGAGCAAGGCTGGAGCTTGTCGCCAAAGGCAAGGCAAAAACCCATGAAGGAAGGTATTGGATACCCATTACACGGGTAGGGGGACAAAAGGGGACAAAGGGGGACATGTCCCTTTCTGTCCCCGACAGTGGGGGGGGACAAAAGGGGACACACCCCTTTAAAGGGGTGTCCCCCTGTCCCCCTGTCCCCCCTACTGATGTCGCCACGTACAACAGAGAAAAACCAAGTAGCCGCGATGCCATCCCGTTCCAACACGACCAGGGGGACAAGGGGGGACAAGGGGGGACAAGGGGGGACATTTGTCCCGATGTGTCCGGGTGTACTGAGACATCCGCCATCAACCCCCCGACCACGGAAACCAACGGCATTGGTGGCACCGACGAATTGAGCCAGCCAACCCCGCCCAGTACCGAGCAAGCTCCACCCTTTCCAGGCTCAAAAGGTGGCCCGGTAATATCGCAACATCCAGGTGAAGCCCAAACCGCGCCGCTGTCGCCGCTAGGTGGCCGAATCCTGAAAGCTGTCCAGGCCACGTCGGCTGGATTCGATACCAACGAACTGGCGCGGCAAGTGGGAAACGGCAAGGGCGCATCGTTGCCGATGGTGGAACACGAACTGACGGAGCTGGCGCGACACGGGCTGGTGAGCCGAATAAATGGCCGATGGGTCGCGGGGGCAAGGCCATGACTCCCCGCCTTCGTTTGGTACCGCCGCTGCTTCCCCGTCGGTACTGCGCGGTATGCCGCATCGAATTGTCTGCGCTAGCCAACCCTGAGCACCGGTTATGCCGCCAGTGCTGGCGCTGGACAACCGCTGGAAACGCCTTGAAGCGTGCCGCCATAGCGCTGGAGGCGTCGCCATGATTCGCGCCTTGGTGGTTGGAAAGATTTACGGCACACCACAGGTCCGCACGTCGGCTACAGGCAA
>JACSSI010001152.1 GCA_014879345.1 Anaerolineae bacterium
GGCGGAAACCTATGCCAAAGCGCAAGGTCTCTTCCGCACGGACGACATGGTAGACCCGCTCTACACCGACACTGTACAGCTCGACCTGGGCACAGTACAGCCCAGTCTGGCTGGCCCAAAACGGCCGCAAGACCGCATTGCCTTGGCCGACATGAAGGAGCAGTATACCAAGTCGCTGTTAGCGCCGGTTGGCCCGCAAGGGTTGGGCTTGCAGGATCATGATTTGGGCAGAACGGCCGTTGTCGCAGGCACAAATGGCACACCCGATTCAGAAATCACACATGGTTCCGTCGTCATTGCCGCCATCACTTCTTGCACCAACACCTCCAACCCCAGCGTCATGCTCGGTGCGGGACTGGTGGCCAAGAAAGCGGTGGAGAAAGGGCTAACGGTCAAACCGTTCGTCAAAACCAGTCTGGCGCCCGGCTCCCGCGTGGTGGAAGATTACCTGAAAAAAGCAGACCTCATGGCACCGTTAGAAGCGCTTGGTTTCCACATCGTCGGTTTTGGCTGCACCACCTGTATCGGCAACTCCGGCCCGTTACCCCCTCCGGTCGCACAAGCCATCACGGAAGGCGACATTGTGGCTTCCGCTGTTTTGAGCGGCAATCGCAACTTTGAAGGGCGCGTTAGCCCGTTGACCAAAACCAACTACCTGGCCTCGCCCCCGCTCGTCGTCGCTTACGCTTTAGCTGGCACCACCGACATCGACCTTGTAAACGACGCCCTCGGCACAGACCTGGATGGCAAACCCGTTTACTTGCGTGATATTTGGCCAACAAATGCCGAAATCAAAGAGGCGGTAGCGGCTTCTGTCACACCAGAAATGTTTAACGAGCAGTATGCCAACGTGTGGGATGGCAGCGAAGAATGGAACGAAATCCCCACCAGCGGCGGTGAAATCTACGATTGGAACGAAGAATCGACCTACATTCAGGAACCCCCCTTCTTCACCGAACTGACCAGCGAAATTACGCCCATTAGCAATATCGAAAACGCGCGGGTTTTGGTCAAAGCGGGCGATTCCGTCACCACCGACCACATCTCGCCAGCAGGCAACATCGCTCAGAGCAGTCCGGCTGGGCAATATCTGCTGGAACGGGATGTCTCGCCGCAATACTTCAACTCCTACGGCTCACGGCGCGGCAACGATCGCATCATGACGCGCGGCACCTTTGCCAATGTGCGCATGCGTAACTTGATGGCGCCCAGCACAGAAGGCGGCTGGTCAACCTACCTGCCCACCAACGAAGTCACCACGATGTACGATGCCTCCCTGCGCTACAAAGAGGACGGCACACCGCTGGTCATCCTGGCAGGCAAGGATTACGGCATGGGCAGTTCCCGCGACTGGGCAGCGAAAGGCGTCTATCTCTTGGGCGTGAAGATGGCGATTGTGGAAAGCTACGAACGAATTCATCGGAGCAATCTGGTGGGTATGGGTGTGCTGCCGTTGCAATATAAGGATGGGGAAACGGCCGTTTCTCTCGGACTAGATGGCACGGAAACCTTCTCCACCCTCAACCTGACCGACGACGTGAAGCCTGGGCAAACCATCACCGTCAAAGCTGTCAAAGCGGACGGCACGGAAATCATTTTCGACACGCTTTGCCGCATTGATACGCCGGTGGAAGTGGATTACTACCGCAATGGTGGTATTTTGCACACGGTGCTGCGGAATTTTTTGAAAGCGTAAAGCGTAGTGCGTAGTGCGTAGTGAGCGAGA
>JACSSI010001153.1 GCA_014879345.1 Anaerolineae bacterium
ACCCATGCCAACAGCAGCACTCAAACTTCTCAAAGCACATCCGGCTCAGATGAGAACGATCTATGATCTGGAATCTCTGGCCACATTAACACTGCAAGTGTATGAACGCGGACTGGATCAATGGCAGCCCATCGCAGCAACGCCAAACGGAGACGGATTTTATATCGTCAGCGGCCATCGCCGTCACATGGCGCGGCTGCTGGCCTTTGCCTTGCGAGATTGGGCCAAAGAACATACCGAAACCGAAATCACTATCGAAGTGGTACGCACCATGCTCACTACCCTGGTGGAATCTCTTGGGTCGCTAGAAAAGCTAATAGCCTCTCTGCTTACCAAGTATGGTGATGAAGAAATCCCATTTGTCGCCTTTGAGGGCAGCCAGAAGGCGCAAATCCTCGCCCTTCACGCCGCCAATTATGGTAGCGAGAAGCCCGACATGCTGGGCGTTGCCCACAGCTTTCGCCAGGCGATGGAGGCCGGGGCGACGCCGGAAGAGATTGCCCGCAATAGCGGCCAGCATCTGAACTACGTGCTCAATCATCTGGCGCTGGCCCACATTCCCCCGGAACTGGCGCAGCGCATCGCCGCCGGCGAATTGCCCATGAGCGTTGCTACAGCCGTGGCCGATCTTCCAGAACCGAAACGCACCGGCCTGGCTATTTTCATTTTGGCCAATGAGCCAGGGAAGTTGACGGCTAAAGCCATCAAAGAATGCGCCGCGACTCTCAAGAAGTGGCCGGGCCTGCAAATGCCCCTGATGGTCAAACATCAATCGCAGCGGAATATTGCCAGAGCTTTGGTGCGCTTGTGGAGCCAGGTGGAAGATGCCTATCCCGAGGACGCCTATGCGGCCGCAGCTATGTTTATCTATCGCGGTGTGTATGAAGAACCCTGGGGCGCTCAGGAAAAGCTGACCTTGTGGTTCCAGGCGTTGGGTGGCGATACGTACTTTACTGACGGTGCCCAAGGCTCGCGCCATGGGGGCATCAACTGGACGGCCGTTGTCGAATACCTCATCACCGAAGTGTCTTGCAAAACCTGCCCAATTGCCCAACTGCCCAAGCATCAGCTGCGCTCAGATTTGTCACAAGGACAAGGTGGCCCATTGGGCATGCCCTGCCGGGTTGGTCAAGATGCGAACCTCTGCATTCATGGCTTGACGCCCAATGACAGTTTCGATGTGCGTGTGCCCTGGGAGTGGAGTGAGCATCCCGGTGTCGTCAACGAAGGCGGCGACTACCGGAGCAAAAGCTACGAAGAGTTACTCACAGCCTGGCAGACGCAGGCGGCCAAAGAACAGGCGGAAGATGAAGCGGTCGCCGCCACAACGACTGACGACGAACAACCTCCCCAACCGCTGGTTGCAGCGGTGTCTATCCCATCCGGGGATAAACGGCAGTCGGCGGCGCAGAGTCCGCAGCCAGCCGAAACCGCCCAACCAGCGCAACCGGCACAGGATGCGCCCATCGCCAAACAGCGCGCCCAGATTGCAGATTTTATGAAGCGGCACGAACAGTTGGCAGCCAACCATTCGTTTGCCACAGCCTGCGGACGCTGCCGGCATCACTTGGACAGCAGCCCGACCAAAGATGAGTCGGTACCCCATTGCGCCTGGGCGGGACGCTTACGCAGTGTGACCTTCAAGGTGCTGGAGTCAGATGACAAGAGCGCGGGAGCGGGCGCCAGCTTACCCATTCCCGTTTGCCGCCAATTTGCGCCCAACCA
>JACSSI010001154.1 GCA_014879345.1 Anaerolineae bacterium
GAAGCAGGCAACTTCAATACCCTGCTCGCCGCTCTTGAAGCTGCTGGTTTAGCCGAAACATTCGCCAGCGAAGGCAGCTACACCGTCTTCGCCCCGACCGATGATGCTTTTGCCGCCCTGCCCGCAGGCACTGTGGAAGCGCTGTTAGAAGACCCGCAAGGCGCTCTGACCGACATTCTCACCTACCATGTTGTCGATGGGAAAGTGATGGCGAGTGATGTTGTTGCTTTAGATGCTGCCCCAACCCTCAATGGTAAAGAAATCAGCATCATGGTTGATGGCGACTCTGTTATCTTAAATGAAACGGTAAAGGTCATTGCCACAGATATTGAAGCCTCTAACGGCGTTATCCACGTCATTGATGCAGTGTTACTGCCACCAGCAGACATGGCCGAAGGTGAGATGATGGAAGCCAAACAAAGTATCGCTGAAATCGCTGCCGAAGCTGGCACATTCAACACCCTGCTGGCCGCTTTAGACGCTGCTGGTTTAGCGGAAACATTCGCTGGTGAAGGTAGCTTCACCGTCTTCGCCCCGACCGATGATGCTTTTGCCGCCCTGCCCGAAGGCACGATTGAAGCCCTGCTTGCAGACCCAGAAGGGGCATTGACCGACATTCTCACCTATCACGTTGTCGATGGCAAAGTGATGGCAAGTGATGTTGTGACCCTGGATGAAGCAACAACACTCAACGGTCAAACCATAAAGATTACAGTTGATGGCGACTCTGTTATCTTGAATGATAACGTGATGGTCATCGCCACTGATATTGAAGCTTCTAATGGTGTCATCCACGTCATTGACGCCGTTCTGATTCCTTCCAGCTAAATTTTTACATCTCTTCCTCCTAGATATTGCCCGTTTATCGAAATGATAAACGGGCAATACTTGTAGATGCTTTATACAAGACTTCGTTAAGTACAAAAGTATCCTTATGGAAAACCGATCGGGTCAGTTCTCCTTACCCGGCCCGGTTTTCCGCCTTTAGAGAGTTGTTATGCCAACATTTGATTATAAATTTATGGTTGAGGCACCCGTAACGGCCGTTTCCAATTTCCACCACGATACCAGCGTCCTCAAGACCCTGACGCCGCCGCCCATCTTCGCCCAGATTCACCACTTTGAGCCGTTGGCAGATGGTTCCATCGCGGAATTCACACTCTGGTTTGGTCCCGTGCCTGTGCGTTGGCAAGCAATTCATTCAAACGTAAGCGTGAACGGCTTCACCGATACCCAGGTTAGTGGCCCACTCAAAGCATGGCAGCATACCCACACCTTCACGGCCGTTTCTGAAACCGTCACCGAAATCCATGAACACATTGAGTATGAATACCAGAATGGCTGGCGTGGCCTGGTCAACCGGCTCATGTTTGGCAAACCGGGTCTGCTTGGCCTGTTTACTGCGCGCAAAATGATTACACGACGACAATTGGCTAAAATGAAAACGGCCGTTCTTGCATCATAATTTTTAGTAACTGTATAGGTGTAAGCCAAAATCCAGGAGCAACGACGGCTGAGCCTGTCGAAGCCAGAGCGGTACAGGCGACCCGCCTCCGCCTTCGACAAGACTTCGGCGTGAGCTCAGTCGAACGCTCAGGCTACGGCTACGTGAAAAGGTACATTTTTTAATCCATGACTTCCCACACAATCATCATCGGCGCCGGCATTGGCGGCCTGACAACGGCGGCGCTCCTGCTCAAAGCAGGCCATCAAGTCACCGTGTT
>JACSSI010001155.1 GCA_014879345.1 Anaerolineae bacterium
AAACCCCGATAAAAATATTCCGGTATACTGAGCTGATCTAAACGCAGCATTAAAGCCAGCGTTGGTATCGATACGATAAACAATAAGTCAAAAAGAAAAAAATGACGATTTCGTAAACCCGTTAACTTCATGTCTTTTCCCCCAGCACATTTTAGTAAGCGCTGTTATACAAAGGCGATATGCGTTAAACCATCAGATAGTTTTGGCGAAGTGTGTCACCACGCCGATGGTTAAATAGCTGCAAATATAATGTAGCATCCATCATTATAAACAACTTGGCTTGCTTAAAACCTTTTATGAGAAGGAATTGCCTCAATCATGGTTAAGCAGTCGTTTTTCCTGTCCAACAACAAAAAAATATAAACCCAGGCATAATAACGGCATAACTAAAAACGTTATCCAAACAATGCCCTGTATTTCTAAAACCCAACCTATACCTAAAATAACACCAATCAGCGCTAATCCAATATAAAGAAGCGTGACAAATCGGTGGCTGTATCCATTAATAACTAACCGCTGATACAGATGGGAGCGGTGTGCTGCGAAAACATTCTCCCGTTTAATAAGCCGTCTACAAAAAGTAAAACCGGTATCAAAGATGAACGGCCACAAACAAAGCGCACCTGGAATCAAGGATGGATACGCATCGTTCAATACCATCATGGGCAGCAGGGCAAAGAGATACCCTAAATAGCCGCTGCCAACATCTCCCATAAAAATACGGGCAGGTGGCCAGTTGTGGCCTAAAAACCCCAGATTGGCCGCTGCAAGACCTAGTCCCAGGACAGAAACCAGATCATTTCCAATTAGTTGTCCCAAAATAAGCCATCCAAGGCCAGCCACGACGCCTTGTCCGCCAGCCAGCCCATCAATGCCATCCATGAAGTTATAAGCATTGGTTAACCCCACTAACCAGAAAAAGGTGACGATATAGCCTAGCCAGCTTAACGACACTGTACCGCCAAATGGAATAGCTATTTGGTCCCATGCGCCAAAGCTCACAATGGCGAACACAGCCGCCAGGATATGAACCCCAAACCGTATTTTGCTGGATAAGGGTTGCATATCATCCACCCAACCGACTGCCGCTATCATACACGCCCCCAAAAGCGGGAGTATGATTTGCAGCCAGGAATCAATCTGTAAATACCAGCTTGCTGCCAGCCAGATAACGGCCGTTATCACCACAATCGCCAGACCCCCACCAATCGGCGTGGGCTGTTCGTGTGAACTCCGTTCATTCGGCACATCCAGTATCTGGCGGCGT
Organism: Anaerolineae bacterium; assembly: GCA_014879345.1. Lineage (GTDB taxonomy): Bacteria > Chloroflexota > Anaerolineae > Promineifilales > Promineifilaceae. The sequence continues at coordinate 1,268 of JACSSI010001155.1, forward strand.
ATCGCCCATTGACGAATCAGCCACACGCCAACATAAGACGAAACGGCCGTTACCGCCCCTATCAGTAAAAAAACCAACATATCATCCCTAAAAATTCAATCGTTTGCGACCATTGGCATCAGATTGGCAACAACCACTTTTGCACATTAAATCTCCCCCCTCTCCCCATCCCTTTCCCCAAAAGGGCGAGAGAGCACCGTCCCCTCTCCCTTTGGGGGAGGGTTAGGGTGGGGGTTTCTGCCTTACCACATCTTGCCAGCCGCTGACTAAATCAAACGCAGGCTCAAACCCCAAATTTTGCTGTATCTTCTGCCCATCCACAGCCACATCTTCCAAATACTTAGCCAAAAGCGCCTCAAACGGCATCGGTTTTCCCACAAAACCCGTCACACCAGTCAGCAGCCCTGCCGCCCAACAAACGAGCCCCTTCGGCACATACAAACGATTGGGACGTTT
>JACSSI010001156.1 GCA_014879345.1 Anaerolineae bacterium
AATGACTTGTCATTAGTGAATAATAAATGAAAAGCCCCCGTCAGAAATGGCAGGGGCTTTTTTGATTTGCAAAATAAAACGTGTAAGTTTGTGTGATAGCTGTTTTGGCTGGTGCTATTCTAAATAGAAGGTCATACGCTGCATTTGGGTGACTGGGTCACTGTAGCTGACTTGGACATCTTCTGGCACGTTAAGGTGGACGGGTACGTAGTTGAGGATGGCTTTGACGCCGCTTTCTACTAAAGTGTCGGTGATAGCTTGTACGACGGAGACGGGAACGGCGATGATAGCCATTTTGACGTTTTCACGAGCAATTGTACTTTTTAATTCATTGACGCTTTGAATGTTGAGACCCGCTACGGTTCCCCCGATTTTGGATGGATCACTGTCAAAGACCCATTTAATGCTGAAACCTCGTGGCTGAAACCCTGCGTAGTTTGCCAGGGCATGCCCTAAATAACCAGCACCGACCAATACTACGGGCCATTCATGTGTCAGGTTCAAGATTTCTTGTAATTTTTCGATGAGATAGTTGATGTGGTATCCAGTTCCTTGTTTACCAAATTCGCCAAAATGAGATAGGTCTTTGCGGATTTGAGCGGAACTGATTCCCAATCTTTTCCCGAGTTCATGGGAGGATGTGGTGAGTTTGTTTTCTTCGTGAGCTAATCGTTTAAGCTCACGAAGGTAAATCGGCAATCGACCTATTACGATATCAGGAATGTCGGACACTATTGAATTTCCTCTGGATAGTGATCAAGGTTCGTGGAAGTTTTCACAATTGTAACATAACGAAAAATCGGTAGCAAACTTCAGGGAATTGTCAGAAATGCCTTAAGAAAATGCTTGTAAGGTGTTTACATTGCTTTAGTTGCTAATTATTCATTATCCCAATAAGTGATCCCTCTTAATTATTATCGGTATTTGTAAAAAGCTTTAAGGTCTTCATATTTCTCGCATAAAAACATGGAGATTTATGGTATTCTAGTATTAGTATTCCAGTACTACAAAATAAAGAACATCAAGATTTTTGTCAGGTTAATGGAGTAATCAACGATATGAAGTCCTTTTTGTCTTCCATTGAACCAACGCAGCTTCCTCAAAATAGCGGAGGAAAGGCGAGGCAAATCCAGCAATTGATGACAAATGGGGTACGTGTGCCTTTGACGCATGTCTGTGTGTGGGATGCATATGAAAGGCAGTTACAAGATAAAACGGCCGTTCTCACCCAACTTTGCCAAGAGCTTTCCTCAATCCTTGATCCTCAAAAAGAATATGCAATTCGCTCCTCTGCGAATGTGGAAGATGGCCAAAACTTTTCCTTTGCTGGACAGTTTGATTCACTGCTTAATGTGCAAGGTGTTGAGGGTGTTTTGGATGCAATTCAGCAGGTATGGAATTCTGTTAGCGGGGTGAGTGTGGATGCATATGTTAAACAGTCGACTATCTCTAAAGATCAACTGCGTATGGCGGTTCTGATTCAAGAGATGGTGCCACCGATCATATCGGGTGTGTCTTTTAGCAAGAATCCTATGACTGGTCTGGATGAAATTGTGGTTGAAGCGGTGTGTGGGTCGGGTGAGAGATTAGTACAAGATGGGGTGTCTCCAGATCGTTGGATTTATAAATGGGGGGATTGGGTTAAACAGCCGGTACAGACGGCGATTCCGAAAGATGTGATTCTTGATGTAGTGACCCAGACTGCCGAGATTGCAAAATCGT
>JACSSI010001157.1 GCA_014879345.1 Anaerolineae bacterium
AGTTTCCGCGTTGGAATCCTGAGTCGCTCATTTGCCAACCGGGAGAAATCGACATCTTTATCAGCAAAGGCGTCCTGGTCACGTCACACCAGGGAGATATCAAACCACTGAACGATTTGTTCAGCAGTATGCAAAAAGATGCCTCGCTGCGTCAACAGTTCATGACACAAGGCGCGAGTCCATTGCTGTACGAAGTGCTTAATGAGTTGGTTCAATATTGCTACCCCATCTTGCACAAAGTGAATCACAAAATCCGCCACATCGAGCAAAATCTGTTTAGCACAGATACCCCCCATATTTTGCAAGAAGTGGCGTTAGCCAGACGGGATGTCATCTCATTACGCCACATCCTCATGCCCCAAATCAAAGTGATCTATGAACTGGAACGGGGTGACTGGCACTTTATCCACGACGACCTCGACATCTATTGGGGCGATATTGGTGATCATTTATCCCAGATTGGTGCCATGTTGGATGAACAAAAAGAGGTTATTTCCGGTTTGTCTGAGACGATAGACACGCTTTCATCCCATCGCATTGATGAAGTGGTGCGCCTGTTGACGCTGATCACCCTGGTCAGTGTGCCTATAACCGTGATCGCCACGATTTTTGGCATGAACATGACACTGCCCTATGGCGATCATCCGCTGGCATTTTATGCGGTGAATGCCCTGGCCATTGGCGTCACCATCGCCTTTATCTGGCATTTGCGACGGAAACACTGGTTATAGAACCCAACACGTAAATCGTTACTCCCCAATCGTTAATTGTAAATCAGACAGGGCGTCGCTCACCGCTTCCAGGGTGGGAATCAACACGTCATAGTTGGCGCGGAGCAGTTCGATGAGTTCGTTGATGACGCGCATAGCCCAGGCATCGTCACCGCCACGTAGGGCATGGACCTGGGTGATGTGGGCCACCAGCAGTTGGTCTACAGGCACGTTACCGCCCTGGGTGCGCAGGATGAGGCGCAGGTAGCCCAAATTGTCGGTGAAGCGGATGATTTCGGTCTGCTCCTGGCACAGTTCCACGGGGTCAAGGTTGAGCGGGGGGCGGGGCGGCAGGCTGTGGCGGATGGCGCCGTTTTGGGCATAACCCACTGCCAGGACGCTCATCTCGATGGGCAGTAGGCGATTGTCCCGCTGGTCGTTGATGACGGATTCGGGAGGGTTTTCTGCCAATACCAGCCGCCGCACCAGCGGGTCGTCGTCAATGTGCATATCGTAGATGAGGCCGTAAATCGCTTCTCGTTCATCGACTGGTTGTGCTTTAACAAGGCTGCCAAAGGCGGGATGCTGCAATTCGCCTACGCGGCAGCCAACGGCAAAACCAGCAGTAGAAGCTCTTAATATTCGTCCAAATTCAAGATTGCTCATTTTTCTTCATCCTACACAATCAACACCAAGCGACGATAGCCTAAATCTACCCCGAATAATGTACCATGCATTTCCTTGTTTTGGGAATATTCGTAAAGGCTCTAACTGATCTTCCCCGATTCCTGCAAATAAGCCAAATACCCGTTACGCTGTTGGATCGACTCCTGTTATTTAACACTTTTACAATATTAAATAATCCAAGTTGCTACCTTGAGGTGAAATTCGCAAAATTTGCAATAAATATGTCATTACTTCGACAAGCTCAGCACAGGACTGAGTGAAACGAAGCATCCCTACGGCAATAATTGAGCCAAATAATGGGGATTCTTCACTGCGTTCAGA
>JACSSI010000105.1 GCA_014879345.1 Anaerolineae bacterium
AACCCAATAGAATATGGTCTTAGTGTCATGAAGCACATGACCTTACCAGTTATCGCTGTGATGATCAGCGCGGTATTTATTACGATTTATAATTGGCGTACATTTTTCTTGATCTATTCCAGTGAAGATTATGTGCAAATGGCTAAAGCAAAAGGGCTTACCGACCGCATGATTGAACGCCGATACGTGTTGCGCCCCACATTACCTAACATTATCACTAGCTTTGCTTTGTTACTTATTACCTTATGGAGTGGCGCTATTATTTTAGAGACGGTATTTAATTGGCCTGGCATTGGGCAACTCTATTTTAGAGCGATTGGTATTTATGATACGCCAGTAATTTTAGCGAACACCGTCGTTTATGCTTATTTATTAGCTATAACCGTTTTCTTGTTAGACTTTATTTATGCCCTAGTCGATCCACGTGTACGTGTTGGCGGAGATGAGAAACGATGAATTCGCTTAAAAGTTTTTTTCAACAAATCTGGCATTATCCATCAGCTGTTGCCGGCTTAATCATAATTGGATTATTGCTCCTCACTTCCATTTTTGTACCATTTAAGATTCCATATAGCGAGGCCGTTACGTTATGGCGAGGTGGGGACAATATTTGGTCTGAGTATCCTCGAAATGCCTGGCCTGTCTGGTATAACTGGTTTAATGAAGGTACTTTGCCAGAAACAATTCGATTCAGCACTCTCAATGGCGATGGTAATCCAACAGTGGAACAGCTTTCAGCCGACACACGGGAAGTTATCCATACGTTTGAATTTGATTTTCCTTATGATGAATTTGCACCAGAGATAAATATATTTGCGCAAGCTACTTATTCGGAGAAACAACCTTTTATAGAAATGTTGTGGATTACACCTGATGGCCGGGAAATTCGAGCCGGTGAATTCTCACCGAGCGCATCTAGTTCATTCCGTTTTTCTCAAGACAGCCGTTTGCAGCGCCGCCTGGAGCGCGAAACAGGAATTGATGATGTGCCAGCAGAAAAAGGACTCTTTGATGATCCTGAGCAAGAAGGGCTGCAACCTCTTCAGGGTGTGTATACCCTTAAAGTGAGCAGTTTGCTATTTGAAGAAAATTCAGATGTTGATATTTCATTTGTTATTTATGGGTTGGTGCATGGCCTAGCCGGTACTGATCATCAGCGGCGCGATTTATCGATAGCGCTGTTATGGGGAACGCCTATTGCAATGTCATTTGGTATATTAGCGGCGGTGGGTACTACAGTGACGACTATGAGTATAGCGGCCGTTGGCGTATGGTTTGGCGGCTGGTTAGACGGGGGGATTCAACGCTTGACAGAGATCAATGCCATTCTGCCCCTCTTACCCATTCTTATTATGGTAGGTACGTTTTACTCACGAAGTATCTGGTTGATGTTAGGTTTGGTGATATTACTCAGTATTTTCGGTATATCAATTAAGAATTATCGAGCCATTTTTTTGCAGGTTCGTGAACTACCATATATTGAAGCGGCTCAATCATATGGCGCAAGCAATATGCGGATTGTATTCCGCTATCTCATACCGCGTATATTACCTTTGATTATCCCCACACTTATAATCCTTATACCCTCGTTTGTCTTTTTAGAAGCATCTCTCGCCGTTCTTGGTCTTGGCGATCCAGTTTTGCCCACATGGGGCAAAATAATTCAAGATGCTTTCACTCAGGGCGCTTTATTCAATGGGTTTTATTATTGGATTCTGGAACCGGCTATTCTTCTTATGATTGCTGGTCTTGGCTTCGCCCTGGTAGGTTTTGCTTTAGATCGTATTTTCAATCCCAGATTGAGGGAGCTTTAATCTTATGGAAGAAATGAATGGCAACTTGCTCGAAGTAAAAGATTTGCGACTTTTCTTCATGACGCGCGGGGGTGTTGTGCAAGCTGTTGATAAGGTCGATTTCACATTAAAACGAACTCATGCCACTGTGATTATTGGTGAGTCTGGTTGTGGCAAAAGTTCAATGGCGAAAGCGATTCTGCGCCTTTTGCCCCGTAATATTCATACTTATGACGGGAAGGTGCTGCTAAACGGCCAAGATATTATGAAGCTGAACGAAGAAGAGTTTCGCAGCTCCGTGCGCTGGAAACGTATATCTATGGTTCCCCAAGCTGCTATGAATGCATTGAACCCAGTGATGCGGATTGGTGATCAGGTAGCAGAACCGGCCATGGTGCATATGGGTTTAAATAAAAAAGAGGCCATTGAACAAGCAGCACGTATGTTTGATCAGGTTGGGGTGCCAACTGATTTCTTGTATCGCTATGCATTTGAATTAAGTGGTGGAATGCGACAACGAGCGGCTCTGGCTATGTCACTGGTGACACTGCCGGAATTGGTGATCCTGGATGAGCCAACTTCTGCTCTGGATGTCTTGACCCAAGCTAATATTATGAACTTGATGAAACGGGTCAAGAGCCAGATGGAGACAAGTTTCATCTTAATTACGCATGATATTGCCACTTCAAGCGAATTGGCAGACAGTGTAGCCGTTATGTATGCTGGGCAAATCGTGGAAATTAGTGATGCACACCAGTTCTTCAATAAGCCCCTACATCCTTATTCACGGAAGTTGATGGCGAGTGTGCCTCGGCTAAAGGCTGATGTGGAGCCTGAATTCATTACCGGGCAGCCACCTAGTTTATTAAATCCACCCACAGGTTGCCGTTTTGCAGAACGTTGTAGTGAGCGCTTTGCCAAATGTGATCAGGAACCGCCAATGGTGAAGGTGGGTAACCGTGAAGTTAAATGTTGGCTGCATGTTGAGGATGAGGGATAGGAAAACAGTACATGGATGACATTCAAGAGAAATCAAAAGATGTGTTGCTATCAATTCAAAACCTACATGTTTGGTATGAATTAAAGAAGTTTGGTTTTGGTCATGCGGGCTTTGTGAAGGCTGTGGATGGGGTTACTTTTGACTTGAAGCAGGGTGACGCGATGGCTTGTGTCGGGGAAAGTGGCTGTGGAAAGTCTAGTCTCATGAAAGCGATCATGGGGCTTAATCGGCCGACGAAGGGTGAAATTGTCTTCGATAACATGAAGCTCACTGAAACTAAGGGTAATGATTTACGAGAGTATCGTTCTAAGATTGGTTATGTGCAGCAAGATCCGTTTGGTGCGCTGCCTCCGTTTATGTCTATTCAGCGTATTTTGGAAGAACCTCTGATCATTAATGGCATCAAAGATAAAGCTGAACGGATGCGGCGTATTGAAAAGACGCTTAATGAAGTTAAGTTAACACCAATTGAGGAGGTGCTGCCCAAGTACCCGCATATGTTGAGCGGCGGACAGCAGCAGCGTATTGTTATTGCCCGAGCAATGATTTTGGAACCCCAATTGCTTGTCGCCGATGAACCTGTTTCGATGTTAGATGCATCGGTTCGTGTTGAAATTTTAAAGCTGCTCAGAGGTTTGCAAGAGTCTCATAATCTGGCCGTTATTTATATTACCCATGACCTTTCTACTGTGCGCTATTTTTCGGAGTATATTTTTGTGATGTATGCGGGTGAAGTCATTGAAATGGCTAAGATGGAGGTTTTGTTAGGCAACCCGCAACATCCCTATACGCAAGCTCTTATGGAGGCATCTGCTGATCCGGATGCGAATAATGCACTGGTTATACGTGATGTACCTCCCGGAGAACCACCGAGTTTGGTTAATCCCCCGAGCGGTTGTCGTTTTAATCCTCGTTGTAAGCATATGATGCCTGGTTTGTGTGATGTGAAACGGCCGCCGATGTTCCACACAGAAGATAATCACAAGGTTTTGTGCTGGTTGTTTGATGAAGGGCATAAAGGTGGCACAGGTGATGCACCCAGGTAGATTTATGCTCGCAGCTTTTTTCTTGCTGGTGGCTGGCGCGGTTCTTCCTTTTTTGATGATGATCGGTGTGATTGAGTCTACTTTCTTTTTGAATTTTTTTTCTTATACTGCTTCTGCGGCTGGTCTTTTTATTGGTATTTTGGGCATTGCTATGTATGTAGGAAAAACGAAGAAGCAAGATAATATGCATGATTATTGGGACGAGGATGATCACCGATAATTTGGTGGGTTGTTCAGGGTGAGACTGGATTGGGCATTGGATTACTCGTGCGGTGTGGTATCGAGTGTGTATAGGTTCCACAATTCTGATTCTTGTGTGGTATCTATTTGAAAGCCGATTATCTCTGGGACGGCAGCGGCAAATTTCAGGCGGGGGAAGAGGGGTATCATGGGCAAGTTCAAGGCGAAGATGGCTTGAGCTTGCTTGTGGGTATTGGTGTATTCTGGGGTGTCGGGCCAGGTGACAACGGCCGTTTCACACGCATCATCATACCCTTTATCCCACCACCCTGTGCTGTTCAACCCACCCCACCCTGAGTATAGCTGTCCAGTTTCGGTATTGATTTTATCCTCTGGCCCAGTGATTTCATTAGAAATAAATAAACCACATAACGGTTCCTGACGTATTGGCAATGCTAAATGCCCCAGATCATACTGGCGACCAAATAGTTTGCTGTTTTCGCCTCCAGCATACCAGTTTTCAGAAGAGAGGATTTCTATATCAATCACTAAGCCACACTGCCGCAATTCTTCGGCAACACGATTCACTATCTGACGATTAAGCTGATAGGAGTCTGTTGTGGTGATGGTGAAGCGAAAGATTTCGCCAGTACGTGGGTCTTGTCGATAGCCATCACCAAGCACATCCCGGTAGCCTGCTTCATCGAGCAATTTGTTAGCGGCGGCTGTATCGTACGGCCATTCTGATATATCGCTTGGATAGAGTGGGTGATCTTTGGGTAGATAGCTGTGCATGATTTGGGAACGGCCGTTTAGAAAATCACGCATCATCTTTTGTCGATCGATACACATCGCAATGGCTTGGCGCACGCGGGCATCCTCAAACCAGTCTGGACGACCTTTGCCATCTCCATAATCGTGCCAGGAATCGACGCCAAAGTTAAGTGCCTCATACACAGTACCAGTGGCAAATGACACCTGAAGCAAACCCGCCGCTGCCGCCTCGTTTAAGAAATTAAGCTGATGAGAGCGCAGCGCATCTTGTGTGGCTATGTGACATTCGCCATTCAACAGGAATGCGGCCAATTGATCCGCATTTGGCACAAAACGAAAAGTAACACTATCCAGATTGGGAAATCCCTCAGCAGCGCGATAATAATAAGGATTTGGCTCAAGGCGAATGAACTGCCCTGCCTCCCAGCTCGTAATTTGGAAGGGGCCATCACCCAGCGGAAAGCGAGCTGCCATCTCTGATGTAGGAATGCCGACCGGATCATGGTCATTCCAGGCGTGTTTAGGCAGGGGCGACCAGAAGTTTGTAAAGTAAAGTGGGTCTCGATTGCCAGGCAAACCAGTCCAGCGAACCGTCAACTCATCGAGAGTCTGATAAGCGCTGGTGCGCAACACCTTGTCTCGTACAGCCAATGTACCGGTTTGTCCCGCCAGTCCGAAACTGTAGACGGAGTCTGCCGCTGTCACTGGTTCGCCGTCTGCCCAAAATCGTGGCTTGAGGGTGAATTCGGCGCTGATTTGTCTCATTGTCAACGGATTGCCATTGAAAACGGCCGTTTCCCCAGTCGCCACCTGCACAACCTCCCCCGGAGCCAACATCACCACATTCCCATCTGCATTCACCACCCGGTCGCCTTCGTTCACTAGCACTTCATCAACCCAGGCATCACCATCGCCAAAATCAGGCAGCTTTTCTAGACCGTGTGCCTGGTATTCATAAGAGAGATGGGTGATATCATTTTCATAGATAGCTTGCTGTACTGCTATCTCTGCTCTGGACAAACGGCCGTGTCGGTACAACGATTCCGGCTCTTCTCCCAGGCAAACGACGACATCTTTGGTTAACGGCCGTTCCTCCGGCTCCGGCGATTCCAACACAATCGTTTCAATAATCGTTTTTTCTACAATAACGGGAGTCGGTGAGAGCAGAACCGTATCGGAAGATGACCCGCCCCAGAAACCACAAGCCACCAGGAAAATCAGGGATCCCAATACCGATACAAATGTTAGCTTAAACTTGAATTTCCCTGGCGCGCACCTGGGTGATAAACGGTTCATAGGCAGCTACATCCTTGCCTTGCGTTCTTAGACCATAAAAATCCTGCGTAATGTTTGCTTGCTGTTCCCGGTTAAATAACCGGAATAAGCCTGTCAAAACCAACCAGTTGAAAACGGCCGTTACAAATTTCAACCCTCATCTTCCTTATGCCAATCTTCCCGCTTATCAGGAGATAACCATAAAACGGCCGTTGTCTAATCATACAACAACAACCCGCAAACGACAGGGCTATTGGGGGATCAATTTGTGAAAATAATGGGATTTACAGGTTATCTGGCTCAATACCCGCTGCTTGCAACACGGCCATAACCGGAGGGGCATGGACAAAGCCATATTTGAGACGAGCATCTTTAAGAGGTTCGGCTGTTTGCCGGATGAATTCAGCAGCAATCATACGATGTACAGAGGCAATTGCATCTTCACGGACTACATGACTCATCGTAGCATGGAGTTTCCACAACACACCGCGATCAACGGCCGTTTGGGCAGCCAATGCCGCCGCATTCAAAGCCGCCACCGCTTCCGGTTGTTGACCCTGTTGGTAAAACAGCTCACCCTGCACAAATAACCCCAAAGCACGAAACCGATCCGCATTCAAAGCCTCAGCCACAATTTGCAAAGCCCCCACCGCCTCACCCGCTTCAACCATATTGCCAATAAGTAAATGCGCCCGTGCCAAATTATACAGCGACAACGCCTCTTGCTCTCGATTGTTAAAACTACGCGCCGATTCCAACGCCTCCTGAAGGTAAGCCATCCCCCAGTTAAAATCACCCTGTTCTACCAAATCGACACCTAAATTACGCAAAATTTCCGGCTTGATAAGATGCGCTTCATACTGATCAGCCAATTCCAACGCTTTTTCATGATAGGTACGTGCCGTTTCAATATCATAAAGCGCCTGATGACATTCACCAATGTCGTTCAACACCTGCACAATGCGCCACCGATCATTAAGCGATTCCAAAATCGTCAACGCTTCATCATGATTAGAAAGCGCATGTTGATATTCACCTCGTGCATGACGGGTACGCCCTAAACTGGTCAAAACCCGCGCCTGCTCCCGTGCCTCACCTGCCTCACGGAACGTAGCCAACGCTTGCAACAACTGCGTCACAGCCTTATCAGTATCGCCTTGTTTCCGGTGAATAATGCCCAATCCGCGCCGTGCCCGGCCAATAACAAGCAAATTAGACGTTTGAATGCCTTCTTCTAATGCCTGACCATAAAGAGAAACGGCCGTTTCATACTCCCCCCGAAAATCAGCCAGTTCACCCAGACGCACCCGCGCCCGTGCAATCTGATTCAAATCATCACTCGTCTTCAGAGCAGCTACATAATCTGCCTCAGCCTTGTCAAAATCACCCAGCAACCAATAACACTGACCCCGATATTCATGCGTCCGCGCCCTAAAAACAGCATCCGTGCCATCAAACGCCAACGCATCTGAATAATAACGAATCGCCCGGCTAAAATCCTGATCTCCAGCAGCCTGACTGCCAGCCTGATAAGCAGCCACCGCCGCTTGAGGCACACTCTGCATATTAAAGATACCAGAACCAAAAGTTGAAGACATAATCAAATAATACTCCTGTATCAGATTTTGACAATAATTTTTCAGTGAATAATTTCTCTACCCCCAAAAGCACCTCCCATCATCAGGCACAGAAAACCACAACCTTCAGCAGTCTTCAACAATGGCCTCAATCATACACAAAGCCTCCCGGAAATTTATTTTCCAAGACGACAACATGTTGTGACAACAAGTTGTCACACAAATTTTCACTTGATAGAATCTTGGTAGAGGACAAACTTATGCAAGCGTTATTAGTAGCTCCCAATCCCGACGAGCAGGACATCCTAAGCTTCATCATCAAACATGCCGGACTGTCTGTAGCAAACGGCCGTGATCTCAGCAGCATCGCCCAAAGATGGCTGGAACGCCCCGCCGACCTCATTGTTGTAGCTGCCAACAAAGGGCAATCCTTGCACGAAGGACTGGCTGAACTACGCCTCGTCACCCAAATTCCATGCCTCGTCATCGTAGAACCCCCCACTGAGGGCGCTTTATGTCACCTGTTGAGCGTAGGCGCCGATCTCGTATTGCCCAGGCCAGTTGCACCCCGCGTGCTTTCTGAATATGTGCGAGCATTGATGCGCCGTGTCCACACTGTGCCAGCTTTTGTACTGCCCCGCCTCAACGTAGAAAAAGTCAAACTAGAGCCAGATACACGCACCGTCACCGTGTTAGGGCAAGACCCTTGCCGGCTAACACAACTTGAATTTCGCCTGTTATACGTTCTCATGGTCAACCGTGAACAAGTTGTACCAGTTGATGTCATCGTCGAACGGGTCTGGGGGTATACCGGACAAGGCAGCCGCGAACTGGTACGCGGCTTAATTAGCCGCTTGCGCCGTAAAATCGAACCAGATGCCACAACCCCCTTGTTCATCGAAAATGTCCCAGGTATCGGTTATCGCTTTACCCTCGAAAACACCTAATTCTCAAAAATTCCACAGAAATTATACGAATCTGCTTTTTTTGTTATGCTTTTTATACACAATTTCAGCAAATACTCTCACAGGCTTCCAGTATTGTATGATCATTGAATATTAGGTTGCTCCATCCAGGAGCTATTAATTTTTGAGGATAAAAATGGCACTGAAAAAAGAAACCGCCTATTGCCCAGATTGCGATGCAAGTCTTCGCTTAAAAACTGTGCGTTTAGGCCAACAAATTACATGCAGAGAATGTGGCACTTTATTAGAAATCGTCGGACTCGATCCCGTTGAATTAGATTGGGCTTTTGATGAACCTCTTGAAGAAGAAGAACATGAACCGCGTTACGGCCGTTCTCATGTAGATGAGTATGATGATTACTCTGTAATGGACGACTATTAAAATAAACCAAAAAACCAAATAGATAAAAGCCGAGTCGTAATCGTGACTCGGCTTTTTTTTACCCTCACAACCGTTTTTCTGAGTAAACCAAAATCCCCCACCTCATTCAGGAATAATAAATTGGTTAACAAACCCTGGCATGAATCCATTCTGCTTGGTGTTTAGGCTGTAAAAGATTTACAATGAATGTAATTCCTGTGCCATTTGAGCAAACGTAGGCTGTTGTCCTTCGTCTTGGATCAGTGGGCAGACTAAGGAGTCAAACCACATGCGAAATCGAAAGACCTATATTGTACTAGCGGTTATTGTCCTGATCGCCAGCATTGCCCTGGTTGCATTTGCTTTGCAACCCAGTGCCAAAGACCTCATGCTCCAGGCCATCGAAACCATGCAAACCACCACCGACGGTCATGCCATCGCCACCTTCACCATGACGACACCAGAAGAAAGTGCTACTGGTACGCTGGAAGTATGGGGCAAGTTTAGCGAGGATGAAGAAACACCGCCTTCCTTCCGGGTGATCGTGCTGGATGCGAGTGAAGCGGATATGGTGGGGATAACGGCCGTTTCCGATGGCAATAATTTCTGGATGTATAACCCAACCGAGAACAAAGTCCTCGTCGCCACCGCCGAAGAAGCCGCCGACATGATGGCCGAACGGATGGAAGGTAAGGATTTTGACGAATTCGAGCATGAGTATGACGGCGAAGCATTCAACCATGAAGAGATGGATCATCCTGAAACACCAGAAGAAGCCGTCGATAAACTGCTGGAATACTTCACCGCTGAGCGCATCGCCGACCAACAAATCGGCGACACCAACGCCCACGGCTTGCGCCTCATCCCCATCCCTGAGCAAATGCCAGATGAAGTTCGCGCCGCTGGTGGGTTCATCCGCGCCTATGTGCGTCCCGAAGATGGTGCACCGCTTTCTGTAGAGTACGCAGAAGGCATGATCGGTTCCGGCAGCGCCACCGCTACGCTGCTGGAAATCAACCAGGGTGTTGACGACAGCCTGTTCACCTTCACGATTCCCGAAGGCGCAGAAGTTGTGACACTAGAAGACCTCAAACCAGAAGAGTTGACCGCTGAACAAGCGGCTGAACTAAACATTCTTTCGCCAGCCACGCTGCCCGAAGATGCCAGCTACGTCGGCACAACCAATATGCGCGGCGCGATTGTGCAGCGCTTTAACCGCGCCGATGGCAGTTCCTTCACTGTCTCCCAAGGGCCAGCCAATGCGGTTTCGGAACGGGGTGATACGGGGGTTCCCGTTACCGTTCGCGGCGTCGAAGGCACCCTCTTCACCAGCGACGAAGGCGACCAAGCCCTGCTCACCTGGTCTGACGGGGATACGACCTTCTGGGTTGGCGGCAATGTGACTGGTGATGAAGCTCTAGCCATCGCGGAATCGCTCGAATAAATCATACATTCAAAGATTCAAAATTAAAGATTGAAGATTGGTGATGCCTGTTAATCATCAATCTTCAATCTTCTTTTTTTCTTACATGCAAAACACAATCGAAAT
>JACSSI010001158.1 GCA_014879345.1 Anaerolineae bacterium
CCGTGATTCCGCACCTCTCAAGTAAGCTATGGGTATTTTCACTGAATCTGAGGTGTTTCTTGAACACGGACCAAACTGAGGATGCGAAAAATCCTCCCTATACCAGTACCACGCTGGACCACTTGGGTTTAGTTGCTGGGATGGTAGATGAGCTGGGGTTGGTGGAAAAGATCGATAGCTTGATTCCGCAGGACTTCAGCCAACGCCGGGTTTCTTTGGGAATGGCGGTGAAGGCGATGATCCTCAATGGTTTAGGGTTTGCGCATCGGGCGCTGTATCTGATGCCCCACTTCTTTCGCGACAAGCCCGTAGAACGCCTGTTAGGTCCGGGTCTCACGGCGGAGCATCTGAACGATGACACACTAGGTCGTGCGCTGGATACGATTCATGCTTTTGGTGTGGAAACTTTTTACTACCAGATAGCCTCTGGCGTGGTGCAACAACTGGGTTTGGGCGATGCGGGTGGGCACTTGGATGCGACGAGTTTCCATGTGGATGGGGACTACAACCGGAGGGAGGCGGCGGCGCTGGGCGTGATCCATATCCGTCAGGGTTACAGCCGTGATCGGCGCCCAGACCTGAATCAAGTCGTGTTGCAATTACTCGTGGAAAGTCAGGCGGGTATTCCCATGCTGATGGTGCCACTGGGCGGTCACGTCAACGACACAACAGGCTTTCGCGACACGATAGCCACCCATATGGAACAGCTACAGACCGATGGCAACCTGCGCTACTTGGTTGCTGACAGTGCCCTGTACAGTGCCGAGACCTTGCGTGTGTTAGACGACACGGTGTGGATCAGCCGAGTGCCGGAAACTCTAGGGTTGGCGCGGGAGATGGTGCGTGCGGTGGCCAGTGAACTCATGCAAGAAGCGGAAGCGACATGGACTTACCGGGCGGTCGGCGTCGTGTACGCAGGGATTCAACAGCGTTGGTTGGTCGTGTACAGCCCCGAAGCCCGGCAACGGGCAGAGAAAACCCTGCAGCGGCACCATCGGAAACTGGGTGAGACCGAGCTAAAAGCCTTCCACGCCCTCTGTCGACAACGTTTCACCTGCGCAGCGGATGCCCAAGCGGCGTTGGATACGTTTGCCCAAGGACTCACACTGACAGCGGTCGCCGAGGGTTGTGTGGTCGCGCAAACGCATCACAGCAGGAAAGGGCGTCCAGCCAAAAATCAGATACCCGATAGGGTCCAATACATCATCCAAGGTCAACTGGCCTCCCAACTGGACATCCACGCCCAGCAGGTGTGCCAGAAAAGTGTCTTCCTTCTCGCCACCAATGACCTCAGCGAAGAGCGCCTCAGCGACACGCAGCTCCTAGAGGCGTATAAAAAGGACCAACAAAAGGTTGAGCGTGGTTTCCGTTTCCTCAAAGACCCGCTGTTTATGGCCTCCACCTTATTCCTCAAGTCCCCCGCACGGATCATGGCCCTCATGGCGATTATGACCCTGTGCCTGATGGTCTACGCTGCCTTGGAACACCGCATCCGCCAAGGACTGGCCGCGTACCAACAGACCTTCCCCGACCAGAAGGGGCATCCGGCACAATGCCCCACCGCCCGCTGGGTATTCCAGTCTTTTACCGGCATCCATGTGCTTCAAATCGGGCAGAACACCCGCATCGTGCTGAACCTCCATACCCATCACCAAACCCTGCTTACTCTCCTTGGCCCGCATTACACCAACTTATATGCCAATTCAGGATAAA
>JACSSI010001159.1 GCA_014879345.1 Anaerolineae bacterium
CCAAGTGGATTTGAACCACTGACCTAGGGCTTATGAGTCCCTCGCTCTAACCAACTGAGCTATGGCGCCAAAGCGACGAGCATTATACCCAACTCATGCACCCTTGCCAAATTTCAGGTGCGACGCACTTCAAAAGTGCGTCGCACCTATCAATTACCCCGGCAAAAGCCCTTGCACCTTCAACAATTCCGCATTCAAAACGGAGCCACTAGCGGCCCCACGCAGCGTATTATGGGCAATCGACATGAAGCGCACATCATTAACAGGACAGGCGCGTACCCCGCCCACCGTCCAGGCCAAGCCATTACCACTATCCCGGTCTTTGCGCGGTTGTGGCCGATCCGGCTCCGTGCGATAGATAAACACCTGCTCCGGCATCGTGGGCAGATTTTGCAAAACATCTGGCAGTTGCCAGTTCTGGAACAGCGCAATCACCTCTTCCGCCGAAGCCGACTGATTGAACTTCACCGACACACTTGCCATATGCCCATCAATCACTGGCACACGGTTGGCTTGCGCACTCACTTTAAAATCAGCAAACTCAAACTTGCCATCGACATATTTACCGCACAACTTGCGCGGTTCCGATTCCAACTTGCCATCTTCCCCACCGATGTAGGGAATAATATTGTCCATAATATCCAGCGACGGCACGCCCGGATAGCCCGCGCCTGAAATCGCCTGCATCGTCGTCACCACGGCCGAATGTAGACCGTATGTCTCATGCAAAATCTTCATGGGTAGCACAATGCTGGTCGTCGAGCAGTTGGCATTTGCCACAATATACCCTTTCCAGCCATATTCTTTTTGCTGATGGGGAATCATGGCCGTGTGATCCATGTTGACCTCTGGAATCAGCAGCGGCACATAGGGATCCATGCGATAGGGCGAGGCATTGGTCAGCACCGCGTAACCCGCTTCTGCAAACTTCGCCTCAACTTCACGAGCATCGCTCGTGGGCAGCGCCGAGAACAGCACCTTGGGTGCCAAATTCGGCTCAGTCGGCTGCACAATCATATTTGCCACTTCTGCTGGCGGATCGCCATCCAGCAGCCAGTTGACACCTTCACCATACGGCCGTCCCACCGTGCGGTCTGAACCCGTCAAAGCCGCAATTTCAAACCAGGGATGGTCAATCAGGTGCATAATAAAACGTTGGCCGACAGAACCCGTTGCCGCCAGAATACCTACAGGAATTTTGTTACTCATCTTAAAACCTCCGGTTTTAATTTTAGATTTTTGATTAACGATTGACGATTCACATGGCGGAAATCGTCAATCGTTAATCAAAAATCGCTAATCGTAAAGTGGCAATAAAAAACGCCAACACCCACAAATTGGGGCGATGGCGCTCGCGGTTCCACCCAAGTTCAGTATCCAGTAAACAGTTACCAGTGTTCAGTAAACAGTTCTGAGTACCCTCAGTTAAGCCGATAACGGAGCAAACCGGATTTTTCTACTTACCAATGAACAAACTTGTCACTTGATTTTCAAAAAACCACTCACGGGTGGTGTTCACTGTGGTTCTCGCTGCGCGGATTTTCAGCCTATCGATCCTGCGCTCTCTTGAGCAGATGCCACTGTTACTCGTCCCGATCATTGCGTTGGGCGATTGACTGAAAAGCAAGTCAATCGCTATTAGATTCAGGGCGTTTCCAAAGTCAGCCTGAAAACAAGGCTCCCGCCAATCTTGCTTGAAAAACCCGTCGCAC
>JACSSI010001160.1 GCA_014879345.1 Anaerolineae bacterium
CACAGCCAGTTGGTCGAGCACAAACTGTATATCTTCTGCCCATTGCCGCATAGCGAGTCGGCCAGCGGTGTTGACAGGCATGTCGTCGGGCGGCTCCGTCAGGCCAAACACAACACGATTATCGGGGAAAACGGTGATGATGGCGCCGTAGGTATGGCTGGGCGCGACGACCACATACCCCTGGCTCGCCAACGCTTCCATCTGCCACGTATTTTGCGAGCGAATGCCCATGTAGCCATGCGAAAAGGTCACGACTGGGAACGGCGCCGCGCCGTCTAAAAGCGGCGCTTCTTCATGGCTGTGGGTGCGCACCAAGTCCACATGGCGCACCACAAAGGGGGGGAAGTTGAGCCGTTTGGCAATGGCGGGGCCGCCAATCTCAAAATCGGCGACAAAGGGGGCGAGTTTGCCCGTGGCCCCCTTTTGCGCCGGATACCACACCTGCACCATCAGTTCACGCGGCTCTGTTTTGCGCTCGCTAAACAGCTCGGAGCGACTGGTATCCACCAGATGAAAGGTGCGCGTGCCGACCGCGTAAGGGCCGGTTGGCTGCGGTAGTTTGGGCACGGCCATGATGGTGGTCAGGACGACCGCCAGGACAAACAGCACTGTCCACAAGAACAGGAACCAGCCGTTATGAAACGCCGCTCCCGCCAATCCCGCCCAACTGAGCGCCAGCACGATAAGCGCTTGCAGGTAAGCAGGCGTCATCTGCCAACGCGGTTTCTCGACGACAACATGCCCCACAATGAGCAGCGGCGACACCAACGCCACCACCCGTACCACCCCATCACTCTCTGCGGGATAGATGAATATGAAAACGGCCGTTATTAAATTAGCCAGTAGAATAAAAATCTCAAGGGGTCTCATGATTCGTAGTGCGTAGTGCGTAGTGCGTAGTGCGTAGTGCGTAGAACGCGGCCATTACGCACTACGTTCTACGCACTACGGCTCACAATGCTAACGGCCGTTCCCCACCAATTCCATCTCTGGATACACCATCGCCCCCGTCACCAAATCATCCCCGTCGCCAGCGCCTTGCAATTCCTGGCGGAAGAAGGCGGAGACCATGCTATTCATCATTTCGACGGTGTACAGGCTGTTCATGTCGCTGGACAAACCCAACTGCGGCGTCAGCGGCGAAAGCAGTGGAATGTCGGTGAAATCAAAGTGAGCCGCGCCTGTCACTGTCGCCAAATAACCTGTCTCCGTTAAGTCGGCAAACAGCTTTTCGGCGATGGCATGATTTTCTGAATTGTCATCAAAATTCCACTTGTCGGCGCGTAAGAAGAGAAACGGCTGGTCTAGCCCGGCGTCCACAATCTCCTCAGAGACGGGTACGACCCAAGCGTCCAGCCCCACACCAGCCTGACAGCGCTCATCCCGTCCACAAAACTGAACCGTCGCGCCGCCCCCTGTGGAATGCCCAAACACGCCGACTTTGGAGAGGTCTAAACGGCCGTTAAAATCCCCGCCCTCTGCCTCATTCCAAACTGCCAACTCATCCAGCACGAACCCAATATCATCCGCCCACACAGACACCAACTGATTACTGGTGTGTGGCGGATTCCCCTCGCCGGAAAGCACATCAGGATTGTAAAACGCCACCCGACCATCGGGAAAAACAGTCATCACATTGCCGTAGGTGTGGTCAATCGTCGCCACCACAAAGCCCTGGCTGACCAGTTCTTCGACCATCGCCGTATTTTGC
>JACSSI010001161.1 GCA_014879345.1 Anaerolineae bacterium
AACGTATGAAATAGCGGCGCGAGAAATGGCGGCGGATGAGAGTTTGTTGGTGCAGTCGAACTGGCGGGCGCCTGAGCCTGTGGCGGGGGAGTTCCGCGAAACGGTGAGGTTGATTGGTCCGGATGGCTTGTTGTGGTCGCCGAAAACGGCCGTTTCCCCCCGTTGGTACCGCGAACCCACCCCCACAAACACCTGGACACGCGACCAATATGCCGATTCGCAGTTGCTCATCGAACCCATCCCCGGCACGCCGCCCGGCCTGTACACCATCCAAATGCTCCTGTTTGACGAGGAAACGCTAATCCCCGTGCCCCTCACGACCGGAGAAACAGCCATCGACTTAGGCACAGTGCAGGTGACACGGCCAAAGGAAGCGGCCACTTCGACAGGCTCAGTGGGCGTTTTGGAACCTCAATATCCACTCAATCAAAACTGGAATAGCGTCACCCTGTCTGGCGTTAGCCTGGATCGGGAAGCAGCGGCACCGGGCGATCCGTTTTTGCTGTCGTTGTATTGGCAGGTTGACGAGGCGCCGTTGGCCGATGCTGATGTGCAATTATCGCTGATTAACGAGCAAGGCGAGGCAGTTTTTACCCGAGACCTGCCGCCTGTTCGTGCTGATTTTCCGACCAGCCAATGGCAGGCTGGGGATGCCTGGCTGGGTCAACACGCCTTCCGTTTGCCGGTGGCGCTGGCAAGTGGCGACTATGTGTGGACGTTGAAATGGCGGTTGGCTGAGGCTCTTGCCCAAGATGTTGTTCTGGGCCGACTTGCCATCACCGCTCCGGAGCGCTTGTTTACGCCGCCAGCGGTTGACGTGGAAACAGACGCCCAACTGGGCGAACTGGCTACCTTGCTCGGCGTCAATCTCACCATCGAACCAGACACCTTGCAAACGACGCTGGTGTGGCAGGCTGCTGCGGAGCCCCCAATCAGTTACCGCGTCTTTGTCCATCTCATTGATGAAGACGGCCAGATTGTGGCGCAGTCGGATGGGGAACCGGCTGCCTGGACGCGCCCCACGACGGGCTGGCTGCCTGGCGAAATTATTCTCGACACGCACACCCTGTCCCTGGCAAACCTGCCTTCTGGCAGTTACCAACTCGCTATTGGCCTATATGACCCATATACGGGAAATCGACTCACACTGGCAAATGGGGAAACGGCCGTTATCATCCCAGAATTGACATTACCATGAGCAAAAAAATCTCGAGTTCACTGAAAAAAACAACCGCAGAGAACACAGAGGGCGCAGAGAAAAAACCTCGGCGCTCTTTGCGTTCTCTGCGGTTAGGAATTCCATCTTCGGGAGAATCAATCTTCAATCATCAATCTTTTTGGTTAATTGGCCTCATCCTCGTCGTCCTCATTGCCGCCTTTCTGCGTTTCTATCGGCTGAATGAGCTTCCGACTGGGTTGTGGTTTGATGAGGCGTGGAGTGCGGTGGCGGCTCGGGAAACGGCCGTTCAAGCCGTTTTCCCCCCCTATTTTGCCGCCAGCTTCGGCGGCATGCACCCCGCCATCGTCTACCTCACCCGTTTTGCCAACCTGTTCTCAGGCGGGCAACCACTCACCATTCGCTACGCCCTGGCAACAGTCGGTACGCTAACGGTGCTGCTTTCCTTTTTCAGCTATCGGGCGATTTTCAAACTGGAGATTGGAGATTGGAGATTAGAGACTAAGCAGCGCGAACAATCTCCAATCTCCAATC
>JACSSI010001162.1 GCA_014879345.1 Anaerolineae bacterium
CTCGTTTAGCCTGCCTGTGAATGGACATGGGATGCAGTTTGCCACTTATCAGGAACGGCCGTGGCGGCTGGAGCCGTGGCCGCTAAAGGAGGCATCATGAACACGAACCTGACTGTAGTCGATCCATTAGCCGATCAAGAAGTGACCATCATCATTACTCTGGCTGCAACTGAACAGCCGCGTGACCAACGACCCGCGCTGATCAGCGTGGGTGTGGCCGAACAGTCACCCGTTATCAAGATAGGGTTGTTTGCCGATTTACCTGCCCTTATTAATGAAGCTTGGATAGCTTTTGGCGTCCAGGCTCAGATGAGCGAAGCCGCCCAAGCCGTTGAAACAGTCGCTGAAGAACAACTGGTGGCGACAGTCAACATCAATGACGATGAGCCAGAGCCAACACCGCAGCCTCATTTGTCTGCACCCAAACCGCAAGCGAAAAACCTATCACTCTTTTAGGAGGTACGCCATGACGACCCAAGAAACAACCACGACACGCCGTGTTTTCTGCTATGGAGACAAGCAGTTTCCAGATCCCGGCGCAGAGTACACGCCTGAGCATGTCCTCACGCATCTTAGAGGGTTTTTTCCCGAGTTGGGCCATGCCAAAACTGAGGAAAAAACATTGGCTGATGGCACGTTGGAGATTACCTTCAGCAAGCAGGTCACTCGAAAAGGGGCAGCGCTCCCGAAGGGTGCGCCGTTCCCGAAGGGTTCGCCATGAGCCAGCCATCTGCCATTGATACATTGGTGACAGCGCTCAAGGCCGTTCCTGAATTCGACAATCCACTAACCCCTATTTACGCAGCATTGAGCCAGGAACGGCCGTTGACCTTGAAAGCCCTCCGGCAGCACACGGAACTGCTGCACGATCATGTGGATCTAGCGCGAGACCAGACCTTTGCCGTCAATCAGGTGATCCTATCATGCAACCGAATCTCTCCTATGCCCTTGCCCATCCTGCCCCTGGGATTTTAGATATAACGGCCACTTTGGCAGTTGCCCCCTCGATCCCTCGCAATCTCATTTGTCCCAATCCTTCGACTCCCGACCCCTGGTCGTCGCTCAGAGCCTGCACTGAACGCAGTGAAGTGACAAACTTGCCACCTCTTTCTTTCCTCTTGCTGGCTGATCGGCTGGCAGAATTGTATGCGATGGTTTTCGCCGACCACCCGGAATGGCTGGATGAGGAAGTCGGGCACTGGCAGCGTGAGGAAGATGTGGCGACGGCCGTCGAGCGTTTTCTCAAGCGTATGAGCGCCTTGTTCCCCGTTCATGACGAAATCTGGGATGTCGATTTAGAAGGTATCGAATGGCGGTTATGGGAAATCCCTCTGATCCCGATGGGTTTTGATATTTGGCATGATGGGTGGGATGACTTGAAAGAGCCGTCTCCCTACTTGCTGCATATGCGCTACTCGCGCCGTGACGACGATGACACCTCTTCTGAGCGTGACGAGTTCGCCGACTTGTATCCAGATCATCAGACGCCCCGGTATCTGGAACCACACCGCCTGGTGGAAGCATTGCGGCAAACTTGTGCTGAGCAAAGGCGAAGTATGGAATTAGCAGAGCCGCTTGACGCTCTACCCGATCTCATCCTGATGCTCGACCATAACACGGGCAATGCCTGGCTTGATGTGGGGGAGCTTTCTTTGTCCGAAGGGGGCGGCTATCCGCAGTGGAACCCAGATGATGTGGCCTGGTTAGCT
>JACSSI010000106.1 GCA_014879345.1 Anaerolineae bacterium
CATCGACTCATAAAATAATCGAACCAGATCATAGACTCGTTCTGGCTGGAAATAGAGATGCGTCGTTGCCACATCGAAATAATAATCATTTTCAGCCGCATCGGGCGCAGCCACCAACGCATCGAAAAAGGTGTCGATATATTCGGGATCCCAGAAATAGGTGATGGCGGGGAGGTGGATGATGGCTTCTGGATTGGTTTCTTTGGCGACTAGATAGGCGATGCGAAGCAGTTGTATAAAATCGGCAACATCGCCATCCCAGGTATGCCCCGGCGTTTCAGGATCAGATATATCGGGTTCGTTCCAGATAATCCAATGGTCAATACGGCCGTTATACCGACTGACAGCTTCCCGTACAAATTGCGCCCAGGTGTTGTCTGGGTCATCATGGGGCAAATAGAGACCGGCAGGTAAATCGTTTTCATCACGCGCCCACTCGGGAATCCCGATCAGCAAGCCCACGGCTTCACGGCCAGCTTCTATTTCGGCGTCGATTTGTGCGTCCAGGGTCTCCGTTTCCCACGATTCGGCTCCGTCTGCCTGCACATCAGCCCATTGAAAGCGCACCCGCGTCCAACCCACGCCCAAACTATCTGCTTTAACAGGGTCTTCATAACTTTCAATCACACCAAATGGATTGGGTGGTTCATCATCATCTTGCGCCAGGATTATCTCGTTCGTACGAATAAGAAGCACCAGTCCAAATAGAAGGAGTGCGCTCAAAATTTTGTTTTTATTCATGGCGGGGGATTTTAGTGAAGGTTGGTAAAAGGGCAAGTTGCCAGTAGACAGTTTTCAGTGAACAGTGGACAGTGGATGGTGAACAGTGGGTGTTGTGGTTTGGAATAAGGCACTGGCTCTATTGGCTGCACACCTACACACTACGCATTACGCACTACGCACTATGTTTTCAATAATTAAGAATCAGCAGCTCTTTGATGGGGCCGCGATGAGTCGCTTTGCTGTTGATGTTGCGTCGGGCTTGCATTTCAACCAGGCGATAATCTTTGGCATACAGGTCGTAGATAATGGGGGCGCTGGAATTACTTAACATAACTTTGCAGTTTCGTTTGGTCAGGATGTCAACCGTTTCTGATAATCGTATTTGGTCGGCCAGGGCGAAGCCGTCTTTATCGTATTGGGTGAAACTGCTGGTGGCGGTTAGCGGGGCATAAGGCGGATCGAAGTAGACAAAATCACCAGCAACGGCAGTTTCCACCACATTTTCAAAGTCAGCCGCCATCAAGGTAACAGATTGCAAGGCGGCGGCAGCCTGTCGGAGTCGTACTTCGTTACAAATTTTCGGCTTTTTATACCGGCCAAACGGGACGTTAAATTTGCCTTTCGAGTTTTCGCGGAACAAGCCATTGAAGCAGGTTTTGTTGAGGAAGATGATTCGCGCCGCCCGTTCCGCCAGTGTCAATTTTGCCTCATCCCATGCCCGTACCTCGTAGAAATAATCGGCGTCGTTGTGATGGGGCTTCAGCGCGGCAATGACGGCATCGACATTTTGCTGCACAGCCCGGTAGACATCCATCAAGGTCTGATTACGGTCAGCGAGAACGGCCGTTTCCGGTTGATAATGGAAAAAGACGGCGCCACCACCGATAAACGGCTCGTAATAGCGATTAATGTCTTGAAAATCCGGGAAGTAGTCTTGGTATTGCGTAATGAGGCGCTGTTTACCACCAGCCCATTTGAGGAAGGGTTTTAGCGGTTGTTGGGTAGAGCTAGGAGGGAGAGAAACGGCCGTTGTCGGAAGCATAAAAACAGATTGCCTACGTTAGCGGTTCTTTGAAATCATAAAGACCATCTGTGAAAGACCATTGGCGTTTGCAGGTAGGGGTTTGGCAGCGTAAACGGCCGTTGTCCACATCTCCTAATGGCACACCGCAAGTCGGGCAAGCAAAAAATGTACCAATCGCCGCCGCTTCCCCCCAGGAAGGATTGGCATTATGCACAAACACACTGGGCGACAACTGCCACAAATTCCCCGTGCGCTGCGCCATCGAATCAGCCGAAACCAACAAGCCAGTCGGCAGTTTATCCTTCACCGGCCCCAGCCGGAAATGAGAAACGGTGCGCATCTGTCCTGGATGGAAGCCCGCTTCTTGTAAACGTGCCTGAATCCAACGGGGATGAAAATCAAAATTTAATGCCACAAATTCCACCGGTTCCGGCGCAAAAGGTGACCAATCCTGCCGCTTCGTTAAAAAACGGGCAATCGCTTTAAGATTCTGCTTATTGGCAAATTCCAGAATGTAATCCCCGCCTGGTCTGGCAATACGCGCCAACTGGGCAAACAACGCTGGCACATCAGCCGCATGATGCAGCGTACGAATCTGCACCAGTGTATCAAATAGTCCAGCCACAAAGGGCATCTCATACCAATTGCCAGCCACATAAATAAAACGGGGATCATCACCCAAATGGCTCTGCGCTTCTCTTAGCAGCGAGCGCGAATAGTCAAACAAAACCACCCGCTCATAACCCACATACTCATCAGCCAGGCGGCCAAAGCCAGCCCCAATTTCAATGAGTGTGCCACCAGATGGTGGCATCATCTGGCGCAGCGCCACACGCTCAACCTGGTCTTCATAATCACGACCCTGATTCTCCCAAAAACGGGTGCGATAATCAGAGCCTTCATAATCACAAACTGGAGGTGTATCAGACATTCAGCATTCCTAACAAGATCAAACTTGCCCGGTAATCAACCAATTCCGGGCAAGCGAACAAACAAAATCACCAAGCGTTATTGCTAATTTTCTGCACTTTGATCAGCACTCTCTTCTTCTGCATCCGGCGGCGTCATGAGGCGATTAAATAAATCTTCATTACTCTTCGGCAAACCACTTAACGTTTCATTCAACGGCCCAAAAATAGCTTGTAAATCAGAGAATGGCTTGCCCAATTCTGTTTCATCTAACGGAATTTGTACATCAACCGCGAGTTGAACAGGAATCGTCTGGTCAACTGGAACTTCCAAAGAAAGCTGCACGGGCAATTCCAAGCCAGCAGGCAAAGTCAAAGAGACCAAACCATTGATATATCCACCACCACCTGGTAATACAAATTGGGCTGGCACATTACTAAGGGGAACACCCTGTGTCACAACAACACTGGTTTGCGTATCGAGGGGCAGCGTAAAGGAAATAGGGATTTCGTCATCAACCAGAATTTCACGGGTGATTTGGGCATTTCCCATATCAACAAAGCTTTGGTTCAAACCAGAAACAAGCGGATTAACAATGCCATTCACGATGGGCAATATCAAAGGTGCAATCGTAAGCAAAACAATAAAGAATATGATATTGACAATGAATGAAAATATCAGAGCGACTGTTTTAAATGCCTCCCACGGTTTGCCGCCATAAAACCAACTGCCGCAGCCTTTGTTTTGGCTGTTGTCAGCTACGCTTATTTCCGCATTATCCACAGATTCAGTAGATTCAGTTGTTTGCGTATCATTTTCTGCCATTGCCGACCTCCTCACTACTCAGGTCAAACCACGTCATTAAGTTTACATATTATTATTACATTATGGTAACATGGATTGCTTAAATCGCAAACAACCAATGTTTCCCGGGAAACATAAAAGCGCTGTTACCAACGAAAACGTTACCCTCCATGTTTCCCGGGAAACATTAAATGGGTCTATATTTGTTTCCCGGGAAACAATTGCGAGAACAAGCATATTGAGTAGAATTGCTGATAATTAACTTTATGTACCAAGATCGCCCTGAGGGGACACTGTATGAAAAATGACATTGCCGTTTTTCTTGATCTAGACAATCTGGTAATCGGCGCAAAACAAGCAAACCTACCATTTGATATTAACTTTATTTTAGAAAAGGTTCGGAACAGCACCAATAACGGCCGTATTGTGATGCGGAAATCATATGGTGACTGGCGGCAAAACCAAAAGCTGCTCGAACAGTTGACAATTGCTGGGTTTACAACACAGTCAACCGTGCGAATTAATAATTTCAGCAAAAATCTGGCTGATATGCAGATTGTTGTTGACACAATGGACACATTGATTGATGGGCATCAATACAACACCTATGTCTTAATTACAGGGGACAGAGACTTCACGCCCTTAGTGCAATCTTTACGAAAGCGTGGTAAGCATGTCATAGGCGTTGGTGTAAAACATACAGCGAGTCGTAGTTTTGTTAGCTTGTGTGATGAGTACATTTTCTATGAAGAGCTGATTCCAGCACCGGCACTTACAGAAGATGGCCTCCGACACCTGCTGCAACGAGCACTTTCAAATCTTCTCGTTGATGGGGTGACACGCATCCGCGCCAGTGTGCTCAAAGAGCAAATGGGTATTCTAAGCCGAGATGCATTTGACCAATCGCAACAGGGTAATGGCAGTTTTAGAAAATTTCTTGAAAAATACCCAGACTTGATTCAATTGGATCGTGATGGCACTACAATCTATGTCAGCTATCGCAGTAAGGAAGAAGACAAGTCGGAAACGCCGCTTCATGCTAAATATCGGAGCGGTCTAAAAAGACAGCGGTTCCGGGTTGTGCCTGCTAACATTCGGCTTGTTGTGCTAAAAGATATGATTCGTGCTCTAAGTGAACATCCTGACATGTACTGGCGACAGTTAATTGACATGTTATCTGCTGATTACAACAAGCATGAAAAAAATATATCAAAGAATATGATTAATGATATGCTCCTGATCGCACGTCAGGCGCAGGTCATTAGCACCCTCAAAGGAAAATCTTTGGCAACGGCTCCGGTGCAACTTCAACTGGAGGGAGCCAATATGTTTCAGGAATCAGTCGTGCGCTGCGATGCAGCTTATTTGAGAGAAATTCTGGAGTTGGGTGAGCCTTTTGATATTGAAGAGGTGGCGCTGGCGTTGTATGATTCACCAAAGTATGTGCCGTATTTGAAGATGGTAATGTCGAAGTGGATGGATAATTAGCAGGTGCCACGTTTTGTCTATTGTCGATTCATGTTGCATTCTATAATGCGATTTGCACTCTATGTCCTAAACCCTTGCTGTTGTCAATGAAATAGAGTCGTGTTGGTGTTAATTGATACCAGTTAACTTTGGTCAAGGCGGCAGCGATTTGGGTGCTGGCATTTGCTAAAAATGGGAATTTCTGAGTGTAGTGGGCTATGGCGCTGATTTGCCTCGCACCATTGAGTTGTTCAACAATACCTTCCAGTTGAATGCCTTTGATGGTGGGCCAGTCTCGATAATCTTCCTGAATGGTTGCTGCAATTTTTTCCTGGTGGCGGAAGTTTTGGGCGTGGCGTGTGTGACCGGCTGAGAGAAAGAATAAGTTGAAATTTATATTTGCATAGAAAACGGCCGTTGCCCAAACCCCATCATGCCCCACAGTCGCTAACGTCATCACCTGGTGCGTCTGCAAATAATGTAAAGCCTGATCACGATCTGAATCAGTCAATGGTGGGTTTACCTCCTTGCCAGCGCAAGAACAAATCTTGCGGCAATTCAATGTCGGCTAAATCCAGTACGCGGTTCACAGTTTGATTGACAATATCATCAATCGTTTGTGGTTTGTGATAAAAGGCTGGCATTGGCGGTGCCACAATGGCACCCATTTCAGTGACTTGCGTCATCAGCCTTAAATGGCCTAAATGAAGCGGTGTCTCCCGTGCCACTAAGATCAGTCGGCGGCGATCTTTAAGCACAACATCGGCTGCGCGTAAAAGTAAATTGTCGCTAAATGAATTGGCGATACCTGCCAATGTTTTCATTGAACAAGGCATTACAATCATGCCATACGTTTTGAAAGAACCGGAGGCAATGGCTGCGGCAATATCTTTGAACCGGTAAACCACGTCAGCAAGCGCTTTTACGTCTTCAGGCGTTTGCTCAGTTTCCAGGCCAATGGTTGTGGCAGCGGCTGCGCTCATAACCAAATGCGTTTCAACATCTTCAAGCCCGCGCAATACTTCCAGCAAACGAATGCCATAGACTACGCCACTTGCCCCCGACATGCCAATTATTATTTTTTTCATGTCTCTCCAAACCATCTATATTAAATGACGAACACCTATTTCCAAACTCGTTTATTTTATGTAAATACGGATTTATTGTACCAGAATTAGAAGCAAATCACGAAAGGTATGAAAAGGCTAACCTGTTCATATTCCTAAAATCTATTACAATCTGCTGACCAAGAAAAAAAGAGGTTATCGTGAAATCATTTTACGCGTCAGACTTAAGGCCAGGAGATGATCTGGTCAATGAACTATTTTTACTACAAGATGTAGCACGCCGCAGCACAAAAGACGGCCGTTCTTTTTTGCTATTCTCGGCACGGGATAAAACAGGAGCCGTGTCCGCTGTTTTCTGGGATGTGCCAGATCAGGTGAGTACCTGGGTGCGCTCCGGTGAAGTGGTGCTGTTAAGTGGGCGTGCTAACAATTATAAAGATTCACTGCAAATCAGCACCACCGATTTGATTCAAAATCCAACATCCCACATGGCCGAACTGCTGCCCTCTAGCCCCAGACCGCAAGCTGAAATGCTGGTCGAACTGCGGAAAACAATTGAAAGTTTGGGCCAACCATGGCAGCGACTGGTAAGCCATATTCTCTTGGATGATTTGTTTTTACCACAATTTGCCAATGCACCGGCCGCCCGCCAGATGCACCATGCCTATATTGGGGGTGTTTTAGAACACACCTTGAGCATGGCTACCATTGCTGATTTACTGGCATCTCATTATCCTTATGTCAACAGAGATTTGCTGGTTTCCGGTGTATTGCTGCATGATATGGGCAAGACAATGGAATATGATTTAGCCGGCTCGTTTAGCTTCACAGAAGACGGCCGTTTAGTAGGCCATATCGTGCGCGCCATCATTCTCATCGAAAAGGCGGCAGTAGAATTAGGCGATGTCCCCCCCGAGGACATACAACAGCTTGTGCATCTTGTTGCTTCTCACCATGGCAATCTAGAATGGGGATCGCCCACCGAACCCAAAACACTCGAAGCAATGCTCCTCCATCAAATTGACTTGCTCGACAGCCGTATTCAGGGCTTCCTGGAGCACGCCCAAACCGATGTTGATGACAGCGGCTGGACGATAAAGCCCAGTCCAATGTTCAGGAATGAAATCAAACGTCCCGCATCTTTTGAATAGGATACGTGTGTTTGAATAACGGCCGTTAGCCATGACGGAAAACCACGCCACAACCAATCAAACCCAGTCAGCCAAACTCAGCCAGTTAAAAAACTGGCGCTGGCTGCCACTGGTTGAAATTTTAATCATCATGCTGTGGGGCATTTGGGTTGGCCGCGCCTATCTCAACATGGATCCGATGCAGTGGCCCATTGGCCGCGAAATAGGCATGGTAATCCAACCCCACTACATTTGGACACTGCTGCTCGATTGTGGCACCTGCATCTTTTGGGACGGTTATGCCAACGGCGGCATCCCAGCCTTTTCAGAATTACAAGCCCCCATGCTGCACCCACTGATGGTCATCCCCACCATCCTGTTAGGCGTCATCAACGGCACTAAAATCTTGCTCATTGGCAGCTTGATTATGGCAGGTTTGGCGCAGTGGTGGCTGGCACGTGTCATGCGGTTAGGCTTTGTGGCGCGGGTTTGGAGTGGTCTCATCATCATCAGTGCCGGGCATTTGGCTGGACGGATGGAACTGGGTGTCGTGGGCGTGGTTTTATCGACAGCAGCGTGTAGTTTGGTTTTGGCTCCCGCTTTACAACTAGCTATAAACGGCCGTCGTCGTGACGCCATCATCCTGTCAATTGTCCTGGCACTCGCCATCGTTTCTGGACAAGGATACATGCAATTAGGACTCTTAGTCGCCATATTTCCAGCCTTCATCATCTACCTTTTTGACGACGACCTAAAAATACGCCCTGTCTGGAAAGAATTCCTCCTCGCTGGCTTCCTGGCAATTCTCCTGGCTGGCATATTCCTGGTGCCAATGCTGCATTTTTGGCCTCATTTCGGCAAGGCACTCGAACCTAATTTATCCTGGGTGCAGCCGCTGGAATATATTCCCCTCAACTTCATCATCCGCGATGTTGATTTTTATTACGTGCCTTATCTCGACAAGCTGCCCTATCCTTACATGCACATAAACTACACGGGCTGGATTCCCATCCTGCTGGCAGCACTGCCTCTCTATTTTGTACGCCGGGGACAAAGAAAGCTGTTATTTTTCCTCGGCGTTTCACTTTTTCTAACCTTACTGGCAGCCAGCGGTCTAACGTTCAAATTATTAAATGAAGTTTGGCCTGAATTCGTGTCTGGCATCCGCATCATTCCCCTCACAGCGGGGCTGTCCGTTCCCATTATCATGGCACTGGCAGCCTGGGGACTTGATGAACTCTTAAAAACAAACTGGCCCGTCATTGTCTTTGCCTCCCCAGATACATTGGCTCATCCTCGAATCGTTCTCAAGCTGTCCACGCTTTTGGTTTTAGTCCTGTTGCTGGCATCGATAAAAACCACGTATGACTTTACCCAACAATGGCTGCGCACAGAACCGATTCACACAGAAAGCATAGAGGTAATGGATGCGGCCGTTACCGATTCATCGCAATGGGTAGCTACACCTTTTGGAGAACATTTTTGGGGGCCACTGGCCGCAGAAAGAGGGATTAAACTAAGTCCATTCGTGCGTCCTTTTCATTGGAAGGATCGTGATTTGCCTGTAGCGAATTTACAAATGGACTACACATTTTCGGCACCTGATCAGCCAGATGTCTATGCGTCACTGCACGGCATCACTATCAGAGAACAGCCGGAGCATCAATATGCGTATATGCTCACCGACTCTGGAAGCGTCAGTTGTGATGCAGATGCTCGGGGGGGACTGATACGAGTCAATTGCGACAGTGACCAATCCGGCATATTGATGGTTGAAGAATTTAGCTGGACGGGTTGGCAAGTGACGCAAGATGGCTTCCGCACCGCGCTGCTGCCCAATGAATTTTTGTCAACGCTGGCACCTGAAGGAGAACATACTTTTGTTTTTCGTTATCTGCCTCTGGATGTAGCATTGGGACTGTGCTTAACGCTCATTGGCATTGTTTTAGCGGCATGGTTATGGCTGCGCACAACTTCTTACCCGGCAAAAAACAAGGGCTTTACTCCTGAAAACCTGGAGGAAGCACATACAATGAAGCCATAAAACGGCCGTTTACCGGAGAAAAGAACTCTTCATAAATGCCACCGGGATACACTGCTTTCACAAACTCAGCCTCAGGCACACGTTGTTCATGAAAAATAAAAACCGCCCCCTTGCCTGGTGCAATCGCAATCACTTCGACATCACCTGGCTCATCAAGCGGGTCGAAAATATCTTGTGCGAAGGCATCAGGTACGAGATACGGCAGCGTGGCAAACCCCCAATACATATGAGGCGCCCCAACAAAAATCATCTCATGACTCGTGCGCAAAGGGAGCAATCGCGGCGCAATCGTGGTTGCTAATTCCGCGTTTGGCCCACCGTAAATCCGCTGCGGCGTGTACTCAACAAAATAAAGGCGCAAACTCGTCACAGAAAACAGAATCACAGCCCCGGCTAACAAGCCGTCAGCCAGCCAACGTGGGTATTTGCCATGCGCCACCACACCCAGCACCAGACGAATTATCTGCCACATCGCTACCGCCAGGAAAAAGCTCACGGGTACAGCCAATGTGATCAACCGCTGACTGGACGGCGGACTCTCCGTTAAAAAGCCGCCCAGTAACATGCCGCCCCACCACCAGGCAACCATCGGCGCATAACGGGGATTGGAACGACGCCCAAACAACCGGATCATACCGTAGCCCATGCCCACCCAGAACAGCACACCCCAAAACGGGGAGAGCAGCGGCTGTGGCAGGCCATACCACACGGTGCGGTCAGGATAAAAGTTAAAGGCCAATACCGCCCGCCGGAACTGTTCAAGCAATATAGGCACAGGGCCACTTCCCTGAATGACCATTTCATTGGCAAACCATCCGCTCTGAAAAATACCAACCTCGTTTACCCTGGCATTAAAATCAGCCGTAAACAGGTAAGCGTACTGAATCATCGGTGCACCCACCAGTAAAAAGGCCCCGGCAGCAATCAACATGCCACGCCCATATTGCGGAAAAAACTGTCGTGGCTGACGGATGAACAAATAAGCCAATACCACAATGATGATGACTGGTGTCAATCTGGCTCCGGCGTAAAAATAAAGTGCCAGAGATGTCACCACTCCGGTTAAGGCCCAATCTAAATTGTTCTTCCGATCCAGGGCGCGATAGAGGAACAACAGCGCCAATGACAGGAAGAAGGGGTCTGCAATCTGGTTAGAACCCAGCCGCGAATAGTGCAGGTGATAATGATAGAAGGCCAGGATAACGGCCGTTGCCCATGCCAGCCGTATCCCCATCAACCGCTTCACCAGGAAAAAGACAATCAAGATCGTGGCCGTCCCGACCAACACCCAGGGAAACCGCAACCCAAAAA
>JACSSI010000107.1 GCA_014879345.1 Anaerolineae bacterium
TTTGGAGGCATTGGCAAATGGCGTGCCTGTGGTGCAGCCCAACCATGGTGCATTTCCAGAACTGGTCAATGCCACTGGCGGCGGTTTATTACACACACCAGAAGATGTGCAAGACCTGGCTGATAAATTGGCAAGCTTACTGACAAATGCACCGTGGCGGAAAGAATTAGGCGAGAGGGGGAGAACGGCCGTTCACAGCAATTTCTCATCACAACGCATGGCATCTGAAACCATTCAAGCCTATCAGACAGTATTCGCCAACACGAGGGCATAACCATGATAGCCTGGCTGAAAAAACTAGTAACGCCCCCAGTTTTTGAAGATGATGAAGAAAAGACACGTGTTGCCAGATTGCTAAACATCATTCTGCTATTTGTAATGTCTTTGATCATGTTGTTTAGTGTGCCAGCCTGGTTTACCACACCTGAGATAGGACGCATTGCGGTTGAACTATTTCTCGCTTTTTGGGTCATAGCCATGTTATTCATACTCCATCGTGGTTGGGTGCGCCAGGCCGGCTTTTTACTTTCCTTTACCTTGTGGCTGGCTGTGACCTATGGCACTTATGAAGCAGGAGGATTTAACGGCTCTACCATGTCGGCCTATTTTGGCATTATCTTGATAGCAGAACTGCTTTTGGGCGTTTGGGCTGGTGTTATTTTTGGAGGGTTGTCGATTGGGGCGGCGGCTTTCATGATGTACTTGAATAATCAAGGACTACTGCCGCCAGTTCCTGAGTATATCACCACTGCTACGTTCTTTTGGGAATTCTCCGCCGTGGTAATTGGCGTGGTTGCCCTGCTGTCTTTGGTGATGAACAGCCTGCACCAGGCATTGGCTCGTGCTCGCCGGAATGAGAAAGAATTGGCACAAAAAGTAGAAGAAGTGCAGTTGCTGGCGCAGCAAGCCCTTGAAGCCAGCGAGTTTAAGACCCACATGTTGGCACGAGTAAGCCACGAACTGCGTACGCCATTGGGGGCATTGATGGGTCTGGCAGAAATGGTTGACCATGATGTTTACGGTGAATTAACAGCCTCGCAGCATGAGGTCATGGGGCGTATTGTTTTAAATGCATATGCTTTGAATGACGTTGTTTCTGAACTCTTAGATCAATCCCAAATTGAAATGGGACAATTGGTACTCAAAGAAGAAGCTTTTTCGCCGCATGAACTGCTGCTTTCGGTCAAAGATAAATGTATGCCCCAAGCCCAATTAAAGGGCTTGCCTTTACGTGTTGATATGAGTGATGATTTACCAGATACATTGATTGGAGACCCCACTCGTATTGAGCAGATCGTGTCGAATTTGGTGTTTAATGCCATCAAATTCACAGAAAAAGGTTACATACTCATTCATACTAGCTCTGTTGGCAAAGAGCAGTGGCTTATCCAGGTTGTGGACACGGGTATTGGTATGGATGAGAATGAACAGGTAGACATTTTTGAGCCATTCCGGCAGGTTGATGAAACGACCAAGCGTCAGTTTGGCGGTGTTGGTCTAGGATTGTCGATTGTTAAACAACTTGTCACTGAAATGGGCGGCAGTGTTTCTGTGATCAGCCATGCGGGCGTAGGCAGCACATTTACGGTGCTGCTGCCCCAGCATATTGTGCAGACTGTCTCCCGTAAACCCACATTGAAGTCGCTTTCGATGATTGGTGAGTAGCTGGTAGGTAACGTTTAAATGCGATGTAATTTCCAGAGTAGTAAGACAGGCAAACAATGTTTTGTTCATCTGGAACTGAACGATTGCAGGTAAAAGGAGAGCGTGATGAAACCGTTAGCGTTAATAATTGAAGATAATCAAGACCAAAATTTGGTTTTTACTACGGCGTTGAATCAGGCTGGTTTTGAAACGGAATCTATTCTCGATGGGGCTACCGCACAACTTCGTTTAACTGAGGTTGTGCCAGAAGTTGTCGTGTTGGATTTGCATATTCCAGATGTGAATGGGGAGATACTTCTGCGACAGATTCGCAGTGATAAACGATTGGCAAAGGTGCGAGTGATGTTGGCAACGGCCGATGCTTCTTTGGCGAAGGATTTGCAGTCACAAGCAGATATAGTCTTGTTGAAGCCCATTAGTTTTTCTCAACTAAGTAAGCTGGCTATTCGCCTGGCTGCATAGCAGGTGGTATTGGTTTACGGAGGGGATCGGTGCGATTTAGCCAGTTCCAGGGAAGTAATGGTAGCAGGCTGCCGATGGCTAGAAGATAAGAGAGGGTGCGGGGCGTAACGGCCGTTTTGTCCAAAATAATCCCGCTCAACCATACTGAAACAGCCATTGCCAGTGTAAACAAAGCAAAATCCAGTGCAAATACACGCCCCAAAAACCGGTCTGGCACGCGCATTTGCAAGACCACATTGCTGTAAGTCCAGTTGATCGAGCCGCCCGTGTGACGAACCAGCATAGCGGCAGCGGCAATGGGCAGCACCGGCGCCCAGCCAAACAGCAGCCAGCCGATAGCTACCAGGACAAAGCCCACACTAATCCCATTTTGCAGCATCCGAATCGACTCATCGCTAAACATATTGGCGATGATTGGCCCTAAAACTGCGCCTAAACCAGCCGCCGCGTAGAGAATGCCTAACGTGAGGGCGCCATCCTCGCCAATCACAAAAATTTGAGCGGCGTAGACTGCAATCATAATGTCGGGGCTGCCGATTTGGGTGAGCGCTTTGACGGTCGCCGTAAGCCCGCTGCGTGGATGAAAGCGCACATATTGGAAACCGTCGATCATATCTCGCCAGCCGCTGCTTTCTTCGCCTGTTCGTTGGGGACGCGCATCTACCTGAATCCGCCAGATAAAGAATGCCGAGAGCAAAAAAGTGGAGGCATCGACGACAATGGCGGTGGCTACGCCAAAAAAGCCAGCAACAACACCGCCCAGCGCCGCCCCCAAGGTGAGCATGGCAGACCATGTGATTGAAGATAGGGTGTTGGCGGTGAGCAGTTCATCATTACCTTCAATGAGACTGGGCAGAATAGCGGCCCGCGCTGGTTCAAAAAAGGCGGATATAGCAAACTGAGCGATGGTAAGTGCATAAATGAGCCAGGCGTTTTCACTGCTGTTGACAAAGAGAAAGCCAAGCACGATGAAGAAGCGCAGTAAGTCGGTAACAATCAGAATTGTTTTGCGATTAAAGCGGTCGGCGACGACACCAGCGATGGGACCGAACAAGAAGGGGGGCAATGCTCTGGCTACAAAAAGTAGACCAACGGCCGTTGTTGAATCCAAATATCGGTTAACAAGAATGACAGAAGCGATGGTATTGAACCAGTCACCAGCAAAGCTGACAACGGAGGCAAACCACAGGTAGCGAAATTCAGGGCGAGTGCGTAGAAGGGCGAGGTATCGTTGCATGGGGGTATTGTGCCAGAAACGGCCGTTTCTGACATCTAAATTAAGGCCTGACAGGTTGGGCGCAACTTCTTGCAACCAGCACGGTTCTCATCCCCAAATGGCTCAAGACAACAACCGCGTTGGTTCCCTCCCCAATTAATTCAAAAGCACTTGATTGATGCTCGACACCAACTCTTGCGGGGCAAAGGGTTTCATCAAACAGTCGGCGGCATTAGCGGCGTAAAGCTGCATAACATCTTCAATGCGCGTTACCTTGTTGGTGATGATGATGACGGGGATATTGCAGGTGAGGGTTGACTGCCGAATATGATGGTATATATCCCACACCGAACGATGGTTATCACTCATATCGAATAAAACCACATCTGGTGTTTCTCGACAAACGGCGTGAATATCTTGTTCTTGTGGGGCATGCACGACCTCGAAGCCATTGTTTTCTAATACGGTATCAAGATGATTGACTGTGGGGGATGGGTCTACTTGTTTGGTTTGCCCATCCAGGCAAACCACTTTTCTTTGCGCGTTCATAACGATGTGCTTCCATTGAAAAACATGGCGGGAGCCAGAAATAATTTCTGACTCCCGCGTTTCCCTACTTATTACAATAAATGATTTTACAAGTGCTACAGGGCTCTCCAATACATAATTTATACGGTAAAAATGCAACCTTACGAAAATTGTTAATATGAAATAAATTGGTACAAAAGGGTGGTATGGTTGCTGGCAGATTGTTAAAAATGCACAACGGCCGTTCCCATCGTTTGTATATTTTCATTGCTTGACGAATCCTCACACTGTCGTTATAGTCGTTTATGTTCGTCGGTAATAATCGGTGGACAACAACTATATAGTGTCACTTTTATCCAGAGAGGCGGAGGGACCGGCCCGACGAAGCCTCGGCAACCCGGCAGCAATGCGTTAGGGTGCCAATTCCGGCAGAGCATTCTGGAAGATGAATGGAGACCAAAAACAGCCTCTTTCAACCGCTCCCTGTGAAGCTAGCCACAGTCAGAGCAAACCTCCAGAAAAACGCTCAATAATTATCAATAGTTAATTGTCAATCATCAATTGTCATTGTGGCATGTTACCTTGTCATTCATTAACAATTGACTATTTACAATTAGCAATTAACCATTAGGAGAACGTTTTTCATGACCGAAGAAACCCGTAAACTAGGATTCACCACTCGTCAATTGCACGCCGGGCAGCAGCCCGATCCGACCACCGGCAGCCGTGCAGTGCCTATTTATCAGACGACCAGCTACCAGTTCAATGATACCCAACACGCAGCCAACCTCTTTGCCTTAAAAGAGTTTGGCAACATCTACACCCGTATCATGAACCCCACCAGCGATGTGTTGGAACAGCGCATTGCTGATTTGGAAGGGGGCGTGGGCGCATTGGCTGCCAGCAGCGGACATGGCGCACAAACGATGGCGATTTTGACGCTTTGCGGGGCGGGAGACCACATTGTTAGCAGCAGCCGTTTGTACGGTGGCACGTACAACCAGTTCAATTACACCCTGCCGCGACTGGGTATCGCCGTAACCTTTGTTGATCCCTCTGATCCGGCGGCGTTTGAGGCGGCCATTCAAGACAATACTAAAATCATCTACGGCGAAACGTTGGGCAATCCAGACATCACTGTCTTCCCCTTTGAGGAGGTCTCTGCCATTGCGCAGAAGTACCACATCCCGTTGATGATTGACAATACTTTTGCTACCCCGTATCTATGCCGACCGTTTGAATGGGGGGCGAATATCATCACTCATTCCACCACCAAGTTCATTGGCGGGCATGGCACGACGATTGGCGGTGTGATTGTGGATGGCGGAAATTTTGATTGGACAAACGGCCGTTTTCCCAATTTCACAGAACCAGACCCCAGCTATCATGGCCTGGTGTACGCAGATTTAGGCGCACCGGCGTTCATCCTCAAGGCGCGGGTGCAGACACTGCGTGATATTGGCGCGTGCCAGGCGCCGTTCAACAGTTGGCAGACGTTGCAAGGGCTGGAAACCTTGAGCCTGCGCATCGACCGGCATGTGAGTAATGCGCAGAAGGTAGCGGAATTTTTGGAAGCGGATGATCGGGTGGCGTGGGTATCGTACCCTGGTTTAGCCAGCCATCCGCATCATGAACGGGCGCAGAAGGTATTGCCAAAAGGACCTGGTGCGATTCTGGGTTTTGGCGTGGTCGGTGGTCGTGCGGCAGGCGAGGCGTTTATCAACAACTTGCAACTGTTCAGCCATCTGGCGAATGTGGGTGATGCCAAATCTTTGGCGATTCATCCGGCTTCAACCACACACAGCCAATTGACAGCAGAAGAGCTGAAAACGGCCGGTATCACCCCAGACTTTATCCGCCTCAGCGTAGGTATTGAGGACATTGAAGATATTTTGTGGGATTTGGATCAGGCGTTGGCGGCTTCACAGTAAAGGATAGTGAACGGTGTTCAGTGTTCAGTAAACAGTAGGCAGCGGTGTCACGGTCACTGAAAACTGGGTACTGAACACCAAAATCATAATAAAAATGATTCCTGAAGATTCGGTAGGTATCGTAAAACCACAAACGTATACGTTTGCTCAAAATGAGCCGTTTATGTTAGAGAGCGGGGCGATGTTAAGCCCAGTGACGCTGGCCTATGAGACGTATGGAGAGTTGAATGCGGCTGCTTCTAATGCGATTTTGATTTGCCATGCGTTGAGTGGCAGTGATCATGCGGCGGGCTACCATGAAGGCGAAGAGAAACCGGGCTGGTGGGAGGATTGCATTGGCCCGGGCAAAGCGTTTGATACGAACCGCTTTTTTGTGATTTGCAGCAATGTGTTGGGCAGTTGTTATGGTTCTACCGGGCCAACTGCGCTGAACCCGGAAACGGGTAAGCCGTATGGGCTGCGTTTTCCGGTGATTACGATTGGCGATATGGTGCGTGCTCAAGTGAAGTTGATTGATCGGTTAGGGATTGATCAGCTTTTTTGTGTGGCGGGCGGCTCGATGGGTGGAATGCAGGTGCTGGAGTGGGCGGCACATCATCCTGAACGGGTGAAGGCGGCAATTCCGTTGGCGACGACTGGTCGGCACAGCCCGATGTTGATTGCGCTGAGTGAGGTGGGACGACAAGCCATTTATGCTGACCCAAAGTGGCAAGCTGGGGATTATTATGATAAACCGCAAAAGCCGGATGACGGCCTGGCGGTGGCGCGGATGGTGGGGCATATTACTTATCTGAGTGATGAGAGTATGCAGATGAAGTTTGGTCGCCGCTTGCAGAATCGGGAGAAGTATGGGTTTGAGTTTCAGACTGAATTTCAGGTGGAAAGCTATCTGAAGTATAACGGCAATAATTTTACGCGCCGTTTTGATGCCAACAGTTATTTGTATGTGACGAAGGCAATGGATTATTTTGACTTGACGGAGCCAACGGGTACGCTGGCTGGTTCTTTTGTGCATTCGGCGGACATTAAGTTTTTGGTGGTGAGTTTTACGAGTGACTGGCTCTACCCAACGTATCACAGTAAAGATATGGTGAAGGCGTTAACGGCCGTTGGTGCGGATGTCACCTTTCTTGATATAGAATCATCATGGGGGCATGATGCCTTCTTGTTAGAAGTAGACACGATGACCCAGCTACTGGGCAGTTTCTTGGAGCGACTTTGGCAAGAGGAAAATGAAGATCAAAGATTAAAGATTAATGGAGTGGCTCGTGAGCAATCTTAACTCCTTCGACAGGCTCAGGACAAGTTCTTCAATCCTAAATCTTCAATCGTTGCGCCCTGACTTGCAGGTGGTGGCGAGACTGATTCCGGCACAGATTCGGGTGCTGGATTTGGGCTGCGGGGATGGGGAATTGCTTGATTATCTGGTGCATCAACAGCAGGTGAAAGGGCGTGGTATTGAGTTGGGCGAACAAGAGGTTTTGGCTTGTGTGCGCCGGGGGTTGAGTGTGCGCCAGGGTAATTTGGAGGAAGGGTTGGCGGATTATCCTGACGATTCGTTTGATTATGTGGTGCTCAGCCAAACGCTGCCTTTTTTAGACAATCCGGAGATGATTTTGCGTGAAATGCTGCGCGTGGGGCAGAAGGCAATTGTCAGTTTCCCCAACTGGGGCTATTGGCGCTGTCGTTGGGATTTGATGCTGACGGGTAAGATTCCGCAAGCGCCAGATTTGCCGCAGAGCTGGTCTGATTCACCACGCTGGCAGGCGTTGACAGTGGCAGATTTTATGAAGTTTTGCCGCACGGTTGAGATTTCGATTCTGGATGAGGTGTATATGGCGGGGGGGCGGCAGGCACCGGTGGGTACGTTTAAGAATTTGTTGGCGACAACGGCCGTTTACGTGTTGACGAGTTAATATTGCCTAAATAAGCTACATCCTCATTCGTTACAATCTGGTTATCTCCTAAACGGTGTTAAAATAGGTTATGGAAGATTATGAAACAGAAGAAACGTTGGAAAATGTTTCTCTTGAGCCGGATGGTGTCGAAATTAACGAAACAGAAAAATCGCTAAAGCGGGATGTTGAACAAGTAAAACGAGATGCTGACCGATTGGTCATGTTGCAGGAAATCGGTCGGGCTGTTTCTACACAACAAGATTTGCCCAGCGTCTTGGAATCAATCTATCAACAAGCCAGACAACGATTACAAATAGACTCTTTTTACGTGAGTCTATACCACCCCGAAACCCACGAAATCTCATACCCCATTTTATATGATGAGGGAAAAAAGTATGAAAAGAAAACGATAGCCGCCTATGATGAGCATTTCGTGGTGAAAATCGTGCGCTCTGGAAAGCCTATTTGGTTACAACGAACGGAAGATGAACTCGTTGTGCCGCCAGGTTCAATAGAGATGTTGGGTAATGAGTCTCGTAAATCAGCGTCACTCATGTTTATTCCACTGGTAACGCCAGAAGCAATTATTGGGGTTATTTCTGCACAAAGTTATACGGTAAATGCGTATGATGAGGATGATCTGGCGTTGCTGTCTGGCATTGGCTATCACGTGGCGGTGGCTGTG
The DNA here is from genome assembly GCA_014879345.1 of Anaerolineae bacterium. Taxonomy (GTDB): domain Bacteria; phylum Chloroflexota; class Anaerolineae; order Promineifilales; family Promineifilaceae. Next base: position 8,386 of record JACSSI010000107.1, read on the forward strand.
GAAAATGCTCGTTTGGTAACAGCACTCCGGCATGAATTGGGGGAGCGAAAAAGAGCGGAAGCGAAGTTGCTGCTGGCACAGCTTGATTTGCATGTGCGTGAAACGCATTTGCGCACGATTTTAGATAATATGCCTTTGCTGATTTGGTTGAAGGATAATAACGGCCGTTATCTCACTGTCAATCAAGCAATGGCTGAGTACGGTGGGTATGACAGCCCACAACGTCTCACGGGCAAAATTGCTTCAGAGGCGTTTTCCTGTGAACCATTCATAGAGCAGCAATCAGGCAGCCTGGATACCATCGTTGGGGAGCAGTCCGATTCGGCTGAAGGACTTGTTTACCATGAAAAAACAAATCAATGGTTTGAGACCTACAAAGCCCCCATTCTTGACGACGACAACGCTGTTTTAGGCACATTTGGCTTTGCTCGTGATGTGACCGAGCGCAAAAAAGACGAAGCCTCTTTACAAGAAAGCGAAGCCCGATTTCGGAGTGTGTTTGAGGATTCTGCGATTGGGATGGTGTTGGTGCGCTCAGATCACAGTTTGGTGAAAGTCAACCAGTCATTTTGCCAGATGCTTGGTTACACCGAAGCAGAGTTACAAAACCAGTATTTTAAAGACATCACCCACCCGGAGGATGTGCAACTCAGCCTGGATTACCATGCGGCCTTGTTTGCTGGAAAAGTCTCCAATTACCAATTTGAAAAACGATATTTGCACAAACAGGGTCATGAAGTATGGACGCTGCTCAGTGTATCAATCGTCAAAACCAATTCAGATTTACCGCGCTATGCCATCGCCCAGGTGGAAGATATTATGGAGCGGAAACAGGCAGAGGCTGACCGTGAGAACCTGATTCATGAGTTGGAAATGCGTAATACTGAGCTGGAACGGTTCGCTTACACGGTTTCACACGATTTGAAAACGCCGCTCATTACCATTGGTGGTTTTTTGGGATTTTTGGAGATTGATGCCCGTAATGGCAATCTGGGCGATCTTGATAACGACATCCAAAATATTCGCAGGGCAGTTAGCAAAATGCGGCTGCTGTTGGATGAGTTGCTGGAGCTTTCGCGTGTTGGCCGGATGATGAACAAACCGAAAGTGGTGCCCTTTGCGGATATTGTGCAGGATGCCCTGGGTTTAGTTCACGGCCGTTTAGCAGAAAACCATGTCCAGGTTACTGTACAAGCGGGATTGCCGTCTGTTTTAGTTGATGAAGCGCGGTTGGTGGAAGCTGTGCAGAATCTGGTAGAAAATGCAGCAAAATATATGGGGGAGCAGGCAGAACCCCATATCTGGATTGGCGTGGATGATACCAACAATCGGCGCGTTTTTACTGTGCGCGATAACGGTATGGGCATTGCGCCAGCACATCAGGAACAAATTTTCGGCTTATTCAATAAGCTGGATTCGGAAGGTGAGGGGACGGGTATTGGCCTGGCTTTGGTCAAACGGATTATTGAGGTGCATAACGGCCGTTTATGGGTCGAGTCTGCTGGGTTAGGCCAGGGCAGCACTTTCTGTTTTACGCTTAATGAAACGGGAAATTAGTGGGTAAGGCTGCCTAAGAGGAGTATCGTATGTTGTCCCAGTTTAAATGGTTTTTGTCCTCTCCTGTATTTCCAGATGATCCAGACAAAACGGCCGTTGCCAGAATTATCCATGTTTTTACCCTGCTCACAGCGGCTGTTATTATCGTCATCGCCCCTTTTTTGATTATCGTTTCAGGAGAGATTGCGCCGAATTTGCTGTGGAGCGTAGGCTCTATTCTTGGCTTAATGGGGACATCCTATCTGGCTCAAAAGGGATACATTCAACAGGCAAGCTGGTTGGTATTAGCTGTTTTGTGGTTCATAGGGTTGTTAACTTTTATGACGGCTGGCGGGGTGCAAGCGCCAGGATACGTTTTGTGGCTCGTCATCATTTTGTTGGCGGGTATTTTACTGGGATGGCGTGTTTCACTGGGGGTAACGATATTAACCGCACTGGCCGGTCTGCTTTTTTTATGGATGGCAAATCAAGGGGTCTTACCAAATTCGTCACTGCCAGATAACAATTTCCGTGTTTGGCTGTTTCA
>JACSSI010001163.1 GCA_014879345.1 Anaerolineae bacterium
ACCCAGTCTGCCCTCGAGCAGAATTTGCTGCTTCGCCAGTTTGACGATAGCCGTTGCCATCTTGTAAGCTTGCACCGCATCGGTGTTTTGCGCCAGGAGATCTTCAAAGCCAGGTTCTGTTGTCAGACGGCCTTCTTGAAAGGCCTCCCACAGCACGGCCGCTGCCTCTTCCTGGAAATGTTCGAGTTTGGCGCGTATTTCTTCCTTCACGGCCGTTACGCGAATGCCTGATAACCAAAGGGGTACCAGGTCTGCACGGAGGACGTAACCACTCTGGATGCCACCAGGGGTAGACAAATTGTCTACCCCTTTCAAGCCTTTGCTCATCACAGTATGCCGTTCGATCCGGCGACGCTGCCCTTGCGCGTCAAGGCCAAGCGCATTACACATCTGGGTGAGTCCGGCATAAATGCGATTATCATTGGCACGAACGGCCGTTAATATATCACCATAAAAGTCTAACGTTTTTTGTTCAACAGGAAGGAAGCGTTCATTTTGAGTCATAGTTGCCCTGGATTGGTGTTCTTGCCAAACAATTAACCATTTGGTAAACCACAAATAACCTTTTGAATGAACTAGCTCTGGGGCATGTTGGTACACAATTAGTTAATTAACATAATGCAAACCCCTGGTTCATTAACTTTGTTGGGCAATGATAATCTCACTACCATAAAAAACAAAATGCAAACAAGTGTAAAAATAGATTGACCAATCAATTAATTGTTTTGTATACTGTCACCATTATTCCCTCAACACAGCCAACATCACACCAGCCAGCAGAATGTGACAGCCGACTAGGAAAGCCAGCATGTCAACACGCACAAACAACCCGGAACTGAGTCAAGCCAAAATCCTGGAAAGTGCGCAGAGCCTCTTCATCGAGCGGGGGTTTGCTGGCACCTCCATGAGTGCCATCGCCAAAGACAGCGGTGTCACGCAGAGTATGATTCACCATTACTTTGGCTCCAAAGAAGAATTGTGGCAGGCTGTCAAAAAAGAGGCGTATGATGAGTATCTGGCTCACCAACAGCAGCTTATCGATTTAGACAATGACGATATCGACACTTTCATCGAGGACTCGCTGCGCAGTCGCTTTACCTTCTTCATGGAAAATCCACGCACTGCCAGACTGCTTTCCTGGCTGCAAATCATGGAAGACCCCACAGGCATGGAAACGGGACAGGAGATTGGGCGGCAGTTGCTTGCCAAAATCCGGCAGGCACAGGCAGACGGGCAAATTCGGAATGATTTGGAACCGGAAAGTATCTTATCCATGTCCATCGCCTTGACTACGCATTGGTTTCAAAGCCGCCACTACATCGAAAACTTAACAGGTGCTTCACCTGAAGATAGAGGGACATCCGATGCGGCTTATCTGGATGCGATTATTAAGGTGTTTGTGGCTGGATTAAAAATGTAAGGTTGTTTCTAATGGAGATTGTAGTGCGTAGAATCGCATGAATACGCACTACGCACTACGCACTAACCAGGAGGTTTACATGGCAAAAATTACTGGTGGGGAACTGCTTTTACGCAGTTTGCATGCAGAAAATGTGAAGTACATCAACGCGATTACAGATGGCACGTATATGATTTTTCTGGAAGCGTTGGAGCGCCTGGGCGAGGAATTTGATATGCATCTGATTGTGCCGCGACATGAGGCGGCGGGCGCTCATTTTGCTGACGCCTATACGCGGGTGACGGG
>JACSSI010001164.1 GCA_014879345.1 Anaerolineae bacterium
AACGGCCGTTATCCGACCAACTCGCATAAAAAAAGCCGACTGGATACCCAGTCGGCCTCGTACCATCAACTACCCGGCACCACTGGCGCCACCACCAGCAGCACCGGCTCCGGCCGCACCTGCACCAGCCGCCGCGCTGCCCCCCGATGAATTCGTCGCCGCCGACATTGCCACAAAAGCCATCATCGCCTGGCTGCCATCCGTGGACGGTAACACCTTGAAGTAAGCAGGCGTTTCCGTCCACCCTTCCTTCTCAAAATGCTTCGCCCATGGATGCAGCAAACCAAACGTGGCCGCGTAGGGCAAATACTTCTCAAACATCGTGGGACTATCCACCGCTTGTTTGCCTTTGCTCACCGCTTTCAGATAATTGTTGAATTCTTTCCAGGTAACGGCCGTTTCCGCCCCAACATCCGACAACGGCGTCAATGACCCGCCAAAGCCAATGCTAACAATGCCCACCAACGCCACGACACCCATAACGGCCAGCGGCCCCAAACCAAATGAGCCAGCCAACAGCGCCATCCCCACGATGCCTGCCAAACCGAGACCCAACAATAATCCGCCAAGCACGTACAAATTTTTCCGCGTTTTTTGGCGGACTTTGTTCAAGTAGCCAGCCTGTTTCATCTCAGCTTCTAACGCTTCTTTATACTTTTTCCAGGCAGACCCGTTGATTTTCTTGCCCATATCGGAGAGTTTAATGGAGGTAGAACGGCCGTTTTTATCTGCAAACAGCATCTCCAAAAAGCCCTCCTCATGTGGCCGCAGTCCGGCAATCTGGTCAATTTGCTTCACCACAAAATCACGCTGTCGATACCACTTCTTGTCTGAAAGTTCTTCAATAATGAGAACACCTTGCTCGGCTAGACTAAACATCGTTCCTTGCGCGTGATTCCAGGTGGGACTGGCACCCTCACTGGTTAATACACCCGCCAAACCAGGCGGCAGTTTACTGGGCGGCGACATGACCGTCAGCTTGCTTCTGGTCGAGGGCGCACGCTGGCCGCGCCAATAAACATACAGTCCCGCAACCCCCGCTCCCAAGACCAGCATCGCCAAGCCAAGCCAAACCGGAATCAGCGCATTTTGAGCCGCTTGTTTCTCAACCGCTGCTTGCTGCTCAACTTGCCAGTCGGGCGGCGCAGCAATGAGACTGCCTTCTGCAAACTGCATCATGAAGACCAACGGGTCATTGGGCTGCAAGGCTTGCGTGGTAAAGGTGACTTGATTGGGGGATTGGCTGATAACGGCCGTTCCCGCCAAAACCGCTGGGTCAGAAATCAAAGCGGTACTGGTCGGGTAGTCTACAACCGTCTCGCTCTCTCCAATACTGTATTCATAACTGTCCGGCAGCGGCTGCCAATAGAGCGCATCCGTGCCTTCTTCCTGGCGCACCACGCCATCGGCGCGATAAGTGAGACCAACGGTGTGCGTGGCATTGCTCGTTGGCTCCAGGTGCCAGGTGATTCGCATCGGGTTGCCCGTGCTGATTTCCACCTGTCCTGGATTTTCGCCAAACGGATAGACCACGCCATCGACGCTGGCCTCTACAATCGAGATACCATCGGTGTGGTCGAGCGGCAGTTCACGGAAGACAAAGGTAAACGGGCCGCCAACAAAGTCAAAAATGACGGTTTCCGTCACCAGCACCGAGCCACCTTCTTCGACGGTCATGGCGATGTCGAAGCGGTCAGCGCTGTA
>JACSSI010001165.1 GCA_014879345.1 Anaerolineae bacterium
CACAGGTGGTGGCAAATGGATTCCCACCTTCAGCCTGCCCTCGTGTAGACGGGGGTGGGAATGACAAGTCTATTACCGAAATAAATTTTTAATGTTCATCCGCCAGCATACCCGCTAAAGCGGTTACTACGAACCTGATATCCAAAGTTAATGACAAACGAACTCTAGGGGCGCAGCAGAATTTTGCGAACGCCGTGTTGGCTGGCGTGAGTGAAGGCTTGAATGGCATGAGAAAAGTTATACTCGCCATCAATGAGGCTGGTCACATCAACGGCATGGCGTTGCAGCAAGGTAAGCGCAGGGGCAAAGGGGCCGCAGCGTGAGCCGACGACGTTGATTTCCGCGACGACAAGCTTGGTTAAATCGAGATTGCTTTGTCCGGCGAAGGTGCTTTTGAGGACGAGGGTGCCTAACGGCCGTATCAGTTTTAGCGCCAGGGCAAATCCTGCTTCGTTGCCAGTGGTTTCGACGACTGTGTCGAAGCTGTTTTCGGCGAACTCTTCAGTGAGGCTGGTGGCGAGGCCGAGTTTTTGGGGTAGTGCCAGGGAACGGCGACTGCGGCCGATCATGATGACGTCTGTGCCATCGAGCGCCAGCACTTGCCCGACCAAGATACCCAGGCGACCAGGACCAAGAACGGCCGTTTTGCTGCCAGGTATCAATCTAATCTGCTCCCGGATTCTCAGGGCGGCGGCGAGGGGTTCAGTGAAAACGGCCGTTTCATCAGCCACATCGTCCGGCACGACAAAGAGATTGCTTTGTGGCAGTGTCAGATAATCGGCGAACGCACCATCCTTGTTGTGAATGCCCAATACGCGCCGGTTGGGGCAGTGTTCTGCGCCTTGCTGGCGGCAAGTGGCGCAATTGTTGCAGCCGATGTTAATGCTGCCCACTACCCGTTTGCCGAGCCAGGCTGAATCGGGTGCTTGCTCCACCACACCCACGAACTCATGCCCTAAAATGCCCTGAAATCCGCTTTTGTACCCTTTTATCATTTCTAAATCCGTGGCACAAATACCTGCTACGGTTACTTTGATAAGGGCTTCACCAGCTTCAGGCTGAGGAATCGGGTGTGCTTTTTGAATTTGTAGATTATTTTGTGCTAGTTTTATTGCTTGCATGACATTCATTCTCAGGTTAATTATGGTTTGGCGGTGGGTGTTGCCAAACCTTCATCCGTTGGTGCGCCTGGTGTTTCACTGTCGGGGAGGGCTGCCCCATTTTCTGCTGACAAGATGCTGTTGAGCAGCGTATCCAGGAAGTGGACGGCATCAAAATCAGGTAAGTCAAGCCATTCAGCATCAACCAGACCATTGATACCGCGCACGGCCAAAGTTGAAGTGGCGGGTTCAGCGGTGACGGTGGAAGTTACGGTTTCAGAAGTGGCAGGGGTGAAGGTTTTGAAGCCGGTCTCCAGAAGTCCTGTATCTATCAGGCTGGTGGTGAGGCTGACGGGCAGCGTGCTCGTGAGGGTAGTGGTGTAGATGCTGCCTTGGGCGTCGATGGCTATGAGGGTGCTGTTTGGAAAGAGGGTGAGTCTAGATTTGTCAGCTCGAGTGTATTGCAAAATAGCGTCGATGGGGAAGGCTGAATTGGGCTTTTCTAACACAATGCCAGCCGTTTTTTCGGCCAGCAGGTTGTTTAATTGCAGGTAGAGTGGCTGTAGTGGTGTGGGCAAAGTTAATTCCGGGCAGACGATGCGC
>JACSSI010001166.1 GCA_014879345.1 Anaerolineae bacterium
CAGGCAGCTCAGCCCGATAGCGGCCGTGTTCGCTGGAAATCCGGTGGCAGCAGTGGCAAGCGGCAGGTAGAGAATCAGACCCACAACCAAAATAATGATAGAAAAGATGACGAAAGCGAGTCGGATTGAGCTATCTTCTGGCAGGAGAGCAGCCCATGCGGTCAGCGCCAACCCAATGGCAAAAATAAACATGACCAGTTGATGTTTATCTGCCACTTCACCGACGGCATCCCCCAAAACAAACATCTCATCAGCTTCAAGATAACAGGTATCTGAATCTGCGTGCATCTCATCAAAATAACGGTCATCAAACAGTTCTTCACGTGTTGGATCCTCTAAATTATCAATAAGTTCAATGGAGAAACTGGCGTAATAATTATCAGTCGCATCATCATCCACACCTAGCTGTGCATAGTAATTGTCGTATGCCCCCATATCGAATAATACATTTTGGCTGGCATCTAAATATTCACGGTTGGCGACAGACAACACCCGTTGAGCGCTCAATTCAAATTCGCTGGATTTGGCATCAATCAGCGTGGCCTGATAGCCGACAAACGCGAACAGGACGCTAAAGGCGGCAATGAGTAAGCCGAGGATGGTGTCCGAGCGTAGAAATTTGCTGATTCCTGTTGGGGCGGGTTTGTTTTCTGCTTCTGACATATGGTTTCTCCTTAGGTCTGGCTACTATTGAATGATTTAGTTCCAGGCGAGATTGCTGCGGGTTTGCCAATATATGTCTGGGGATTCGCGTAGGGATTGAAGGCGAACGGCCGTTTCTTCATCATAGTTGATGGTAACGGCCGTTACATTACTCTGCAAATGCTCAACCGCCGCCGCACCACTCAGCACCACATCGACCCAGGGTTGCGCTAAAACGGCCGCCAGCGCCAGCGCATCGGGTGTCGTGTTCTTTTCGGCGGCGAGTTGGTGCAGGAGGGCTAGTTGGGGATCGGTATTGCGGGGGGTTAAACGGCCGTTTGCCAATGCCTCCTTCACAATCACACCCAACCCAGCCTCGTGGGCTTGGCGCAAAGCCTCTCCCGCCGATTGTTCCAGCAGATTCCAGGTCGCTTGCACACTGTCGAACAGGAGAGCGCCATTTTCTGTTTGTACGTCTAAAGCGCGTTTGAGCGTTTCCCCTTGTTGGCTGCCACTGAGCGACAGTCCGATTTTGAGACCGTCTTGCTTGAGTTGTGCCAGTTTTGCCAGCACTGCGTCGTTGGTCAGCACGCCGCTGTCGAGGGTGGCGGAGTGGATTTGGTAGATGTCGAGATAGTCGCCGAGCAGGGCGCGGCTTTCCTGGATTTGGCGCTCTAACACGGGCAGGGAATGCTCTTTGATTTCGTGGGCGTCGGCTTGAATTTGCCAGTCGGCGGTGTAGGTGTAGCCCCATTTGGAGCCGACGGTGATTTGATCCACGGGAATTTGCCGCGCCGTGAGCCAGGAGCCGAGAAACGCTTCGGCGCGACCGTAGGAACGAGCGGCGTCAAAATAGCGGATGCCCGCTGCCCATGCCGCATCCAGCACGCGATGGGTACGGGCTTCCATGGCGGTGATGTCATAATCTGCTTCCAAATCTTGGGCGTGGCCGAGGTTGATGTAACCAGGACGACCGAGCGCCGCTAGTCCCAGTCCAATGGGCGTGGTTTGTAAATTTGTGGTTCCGAATGGGCGTAAGTTCATGGGATTGTTCCTTTTT
>JACSSI010001167.1 GCA_014879345.1 Anaerolineae bacterium
GCTCGCGTCATGCTGAGTGCAACGAAGCATCCCAGAGGTACGGGATTCTTCACTGCGTTCAGAATGACAAGAGCCCCAGCAGATCCTAAAGAGCCATTAAAAATTGGTAACTGTACAGGTGTTTGCCAAAATCTATGTATAGCGGCGGCTGAGCCTGTCGAAGCCAAAGCGGTTCGCGCCACCCGCCTTCGCCTTCGACAAGCTCAGGCTACGGCTACCTGAATAGTTACAAAATTTGAAGATTGAAGCGTGTTTGTTAGCGACTGGTTCAATCTTTAATCCTCAGTAAACACGTCATGCTGAGTGAAACGAAGCATCCCCAAGGTTTTAATTGAGCGAGATAATGGGGATTCTTCGCTCCGCTCAGAATGACGGTTGGAAATTAAGCTACCCAGTCTTCTTCTGCCAATACCGCATGATGCCATCCACAGACATATACCAGGGATTAGCCGTTTCGTATTGGTGAATGGCGTCGTCATTCAGGCCAACCTGGCGGGCGCGGCTGCGGTTCCACTCGTTAAATTGCTCAACCAGGTCATCCCGTGTCACATCCGCATCCATTTTTTCTTTAATCCAGTTGGTTGCTACATGTAAAAGCTGCTTCAATTCAATGAAATGGGATGTCACATCCTCAACACGGTCAAAATGTGTAGGGTAAATGGCCGTAAAGTTTTCAGCGATCAGGCGATCTATAGTCGTTTCCCATACTTCCAAATCAAATTCAGGTGGCGGCGCCGGTAAATCCACCAGAGGGAAACTGGGGATTTTAATGCCAGCAGCATCTCCAGTAAAAGCAACATCGCCCAATCTGTACACATGATGGTGGCGGGCATGGCCGGGTGTTTCAATGGCAGTAAATCGTAAGCCACCCGCTTCAATCACATCGCCATCGTTTACAATCGTTACTTTTTCTGCTGGTGCTGGCAAAATGTCGCCCCACAATACATTCATCTTATCCCCATAAATGCGTGTGGCACTGGCAATCAGCTTATCTGGGTTGATAAGATGAGGCGCACCAAAACCATGCACATAAATCTGAGCCCCTTGCTGTGCCCACCAGCCTGAAGCGCCAGCATGATCAAAGTGAATATGTGTCACCAGGATGTGTTTGATATCTGCGGGTTGCAAGCCGTGCGTGGCGAGTTGGGCAATTAGATTGTCCAACGTCGATCCTGGGCCGGTTTCAACCAACACAGGGCCATCAGGGCCTTTAATCAGGTAAGAGGCAATGGTTTGCGGAACGTTCTGGAAGTTGAGGTCAAGCGTATAAATATCCATGAATAAATAGTATCATAATCCCTATAACGGGGGTAAGTTATTTCCGGCTTGAATTAAAAAATTAAAGATTGAAGATTAAGGATTGGAATTTAACCTCGTCTCCACTCTTTAATCTTCAATCTTTGGTCTTTTCGATAACGTGCCAGATGTTTTTGCCTGGGCTGCGCCAGTAGACATCCTGCTCTGCCTGGTTCCGGTTGTATACTTTGGCAGCAGCGGCCCCGTTGTCACAAAAACGTCTTGAAAACCCTTTTTCTAACCGCAGAGGCGCGAAGGACACAGAGAAATGAAAGAAAAGTCTCTGCGTTCTCCACGCCTCTGCGGTTAAATTTTTGTTTTCCTCAACCGGCTCGTTGTCGTTCCCCGTCATCCCTTTCATAAACAGGTCTGCAAGTTCTCGGTTGATACGCTTTTGTTGACCCCG
>JACSSI010001168.1 GCA_014879345.1 Anaerolineae bacterium
GCGCTGCCCCCGCCGCTCAAACGATGGTTCAAGGCTTCGGCAATGGCGGAGGCAAGCTGCGTGGGCGTTTGCAACGCTGTCAACGATACCCAGACCACCCCATCAGCAAAAACGGGTTGATGCCCAACGGCCGTTTCCAAAGCCAGCCGCGTTTTGCCAATGCCCCCCTGCCCCACGATGGTGAGCAGACGGCAGGTGGGGTCGGCTAACAGTTCGGCGATGTGGGCCAGTTCAGCCTCGCGGCCAATGAACGGGGTGGCCGGCGTGGGCAAGGGCTGCGGTCGTGACGGGATGGGCGCAGGTTGGCTTTCTGGGATGGGGGCGGCTTCCAAACGGAGCAGTTGTTCGTAAGCGGCTTGGGTGACGGAGCCGGGTTCGACGTCTAGTTCGCGGCGCAAACTGGTGGCGCACTGCTCGTAGACGCGGCGCACACCAGCCCGGTCGCCGCTGAGTGCGTAGAGGCGCATAAGCTGCACGTAGGCCGGTTCGTCAAGCGGATCGTGTTGGATGAGGCGCTGGCTGATGCGGGCGGCGGCGCGATAATCGCCGTTTTGTTCGCGCAACTGCACCAGTTGGTGCAAGCTGTCCAGGTACGTCTGCCGCAGCTCTTCGCGCAGGGGGATGATCCAGTCGTCGTAGTTGCCGGGGAGTAAATCGCCTTGGTAGAGGGTAACGGCCGTTTCTAGCTGTGCAATTTTATCGGTGTCGGTAACGGCCGTTTTGGCTGCCATCAGTGCCGCTTCAAACTCAGCCACATCCAGAGAAAAATCGGCATCCGTGCGCCATTGCAGTGTCATGGAGTCGGCGGCTAGATAGGTGTCAGCGGCGGGCAGGGTTTGGCGCAGGGTGTAGAACAAGTTGCGCAGATTGGCGCGGGCCTGGCTGTCGCTGGAGTCGGGCCAGAGGGTGAAGGCGAGGTGTTGGCGGGAAACGGCCGTTTGTCGATGCAGCAGCAAATAGGCCAGCAAAGAGATAGGACGGTCGCCGCTGAAACTGGGAGCGGGTTTGCCCTGATAAACCAGACTAAATTCACCAAAAAGCGAAATCTTCAGTTGAGGGTCGGCTGTTGTCATGTCCTCTTCGTAAATAGCATCGAATTGGCACGAACCTGTGCTGAGCAATGCCGAAGTATTACCGCGAATTTTTATGAAGAAAGGTCAAGTAATTCGCGTCAATTAGCGTTAATTCGATGCCAAATTTTCATTACAGCAAAAGAGCCAGCTTGCACCTTTTGCCAAAGTTTAACTTGAGAATTCCGTTTGACAAGCAGTGGGGCGTTGGTTGTGGTGGGCAGTACTGATTCTGGCGCGTTTCCCACATCTGGGGGCGGTTTCCAGCCGAGTCGCGGACAAGGGGGTGAAGCGTTTGTGTTGAAGCTGAACACCGGGCAAACCCCGCCGCCACCACCTGATTTACCCAACAAGGTGTATTTGCCCATGATTATTCGTTGAGAGTTGGGTGAGGCAGTCGTTTTGGTTCACTGGCGGTAGTCAAAGAGATGGATATGGAAACGGCCGTTTTCATATCCATTCCCTCCCTCAACCTCTACTGTAAAAAACTGTTATCCTGCCGCCGCGTTGTGATGCGCCAATAATAGCCATCAGGATCCAACATGCGAAAATCAGTTAAGCCCCAGGGCTGATGCTGCAATTCACCAGACAACGGCCAGTTCGCAGAGGACACGCGCTCAACCATCGCCTC
>JACSSI010001169.1 GCA_014879345.1 Anaerolineae bacterium
TTACGGGGCAAATCGGGAAGAACGGGTAACACTGGAAGAAGTTGAAGAGGTCTTGCCCGGGATGCTGGATGGACTCGTCAACCATGAGGGAGTGGGCTTTATTATGATTCACTCGTCTGAAGATGGGCCGGTGGTGATTGGGGATAACGGCCGTTATTACCTAAACGAAGATCGCATCGAAGGTGAGAACCCGCTGGCTGGCTTCGGCGCCAACGCCGCCCACCACCTGCGCCGCTACGACACCTTCCCCGACGCGCCCGATCTCTATGTCAACAGCCCCTTCGATGCCGCCAAAAACGAAGTTTACGCCTACGAAGAGCTTATCGGCTGTCATGGCGGCATGGGTGGCTACCAAACAGAACCGTTCATCCTTTATCCTGCTGAATTTGAACTGGACTACAAGGAATTGATTGGCGCAACGGCCGTTTACCATCAGTTCAAAGCTTGGTTGAACAAATACCAGTCATAAATTGACACAAAGCCTTATAAAACAGGGGATGAAAATATGAGCAAAAAACTGTCAATTGTCATTTTATCAACTTTAGCATGTGGTTTTCTGCTTTTTTTTGCAACAAGCTGTAGCCCAAGCACAAAAGAACCAACAACAATTTCTTCTACTTTAAAATCAAAAGAAACACCTACGCCTTCTCCGTCATCAACATTTGAACCAACAGCAACGCCAGAAAACACGCCCTTGCCTATAAACACTCCTACGCCATTGCCCACTGAGCTAGTAGAGCCTTCTGTGACACCAACGAAAAGCACAACAATAACGCCAGCACCCACGGTCACTCAAAATCCAATTACAATGTCCACCGCTGATCCACAAAAAATACCAGACATGGTGGTTTGGGGATATCCAATTAGTAGCACCCAAGATGTTTTAGCCGTCTGGTCTGGGGAAGCCAAATGGGAACCATTTTCCATGAAAATAACTGAATTTTGGGATTATAGTCCACTATCTGGTCGGGTCCTGTTTTCAAATGCACCAACACATGCCGCATATAACAATAAATCCGTTACAGATTTATGGGTTTATAACTATGAAACAAAACAGGCAGAAATGCTGTTTCCAGATCATATAAATGGGGCAGCATTGTCAGGTACTATCCATCCCCAAACAGGAACAGAACTATTGGCTGTTTTTCAATACACACCAGATAATCCATTTGATCTGTATATCATGTCAGATTATAAAACCGTTATTACCACCATCCACTACGCATCTCCTTATTTTTCTTGGTCACCAGACGGGCAATGGTTAGCATTTTTTAGACTAAACAGCACAGATGATGGAATTTACATTGTGCCAGCCACAGGTGGCAAAGAAATTAAAATCGCGAGAATAAATTTTTTAGGAAGTACATATGCTAAACCGGTTTGGGCGCAAGAACATCAGGCAATTATTGACAACATTGGTACCTTAAGTATCTCGTTTATAGATGGTTCCGATCCTGTGGACATGCCTGAAGGATCTTCTCCTTATAACATGCTGTGGGATCCAAAAACTCGACAATTGTTGGCCGGATATGAAGGTGGTCAGGATTCTCCTTACGAAATCCGAGCATTCCAGTTATCAGAAGATCTAAGGTCTGTCACAGGAGATTACGTGCTGGCCGAAAATCAATGGCTAGCTGACTGGGTGATTCCAGGAAAAACCGTTCTTCTTGCAAATGGACAAATAATTGATTTACCAGGA
>JACSSI010001170.1 GCA_014879345.1 Anaerolineae bacterium
TCAGCATGACGCGAGCAAAAACCCCTTGAGTTCCCAAAGACCCTTTTTAATTTTTTCCGAAGGAACACCGATGCCAGACCCAATTGACCCCCAAACAGCCCAAACCGCTTACGCCGAAGCCTTGAAACGCATAGAAAAAGCGAGAAAAACAGACGCAACGGAACTAAGCTTGTATGACCTGCCTTTAACAGAACTGCCACCAGAAATTGGCAGTTGCACGGCATTGGAAACCTTGAAACTAGCACATGAATGGAATTTAAGTGAATCGAACTGTCGTTTACAAACCCTACCGGTCGAAATCGGCCAACTGACCAAGCTGATGGAGCTTTACCTCCGTCAGAATAGTTTGAGCACCCTGCCCGCCGAAATCGGCCAACTGACCAAGCTGAAAAGGCTTGACCTCAGTCAGAACAACCTGAGTGTCCTACCCGCCGAAATCGGCCATCTCACCAATTTGATATCGCTTTACCTCTGGCAAAATAGACTACGCCAATTACCCGCCGAAATCGGCCATCTCACCAACCTGAGATGGCTTGATCTCAGAGAAAACCGTTTAAGCCAACTGCCTGTCGAAATCAGCCATCTTAATAATTTGACATCGCTTAATCTCGGTAGGAACCCTGGTTTGCCTATTCCTTCTGAGCTCTTACAACGTGGGGCGTATAATCCACAAATTTTCCTTGATTTTTGGCAAGAATATATTTCTCAGCAGACACATCCCCTGTATGAAGTGAAAATGATTTTGGTGGGGGAAGGCTCGGTGGGCAAAACCTCATTGGTGCGGCGCCTGACGGTCGATGAATTTGACCACGCAGAAGCGCAAACGAAAGGCATCAATATTGAAACGTGGCCTGTTGAAGTGGCAGCATCAAAGGGGCAAGGCACTGCTCAAAGTGCCGCGCACCAAGTTGAGACCCATATCTGGGATTTTGGTGGGCAGGAGATTATGCACGCCACCCACCAGTTTTTCCTGACGGATCGCAGTCTCTACCTGCTGGTGCTAGATGCGCGGCAAGGGGAACGGGAAAGCCGGGTGGAATATTGGCTGTCGCTCATCGAGAGTTTTGCGGGCGAATCGCCCATCATCATTGTGCTCAACAAATGTGATCAACATTTTCTAGACCTCAATCGGCGCGGCTTGCTCAAAAAATACCCTAATATTGCTGGTTTTGTGCAAACGTCTGCCGCCACAGGCAAAGGCCTGGCTGAATTGAAACAAACGATCAGCCAAACCATCGCTGCCATGCCCCATGTGGATACCCCCTTCCCCCTTACCTGGTTTAACGTCAAAGAACGGCTGGCGGAGATGGCAAAGTCGCATAATTATTTGGGGTATGGGGCTTACAAGCGCATTTGCCAGGAAGAAGAGGTGGTGGAAGACAGCAAACAGCGCACGCTCATCCGCTTTTTGCATGATTTGGGCATTGTGCTCAACTTTCAGGATGATGCACGGGTGCGCGATACCAGCATCCTCAATCCGGAATGGGTGACAGAAGGCGTCTACCATCTGCTCAACCAGGAAGCGTTGGCGCGGCAAGGGGGCGTCTTACCCATTTCTCAACTTCCAGACCTCCTGGATGGGGAGCGTTATCCGTTGGAACGGCAGGGCTTTATTTTGCAGATGATGGAAAAGTTTGAACTGGCGTATCCGTTTGACGGCGGCGACCGGTATTTGATTCCTGATTTACTACCGGTGGA
>JACSSI010001171.1 GCA_014879345.1 Anaerolineae bacterium
CCCTGCCATCATCACCGTTAAGTCGTTGCCGATGACCTGAAACATAGCCATGTTGAGCATTTCGGCCATAACGGGGTTGACTTTGCCCGGCATGATCGAGGAACCGGGCTGTACGGCCGGTAAACGTATCTCGTCCAGGCCAGTGCTGGGGCCAGAGGCCAGCAGGCGTAAGTCGTTGGCGATGCGGATGAGGTCTTGCGCCAAAGTGCGCAGCGCCCCGCTAAAATGCACCGGATCGGCCATGCTTTGCATACTCTCAAAGAGATCGTCGGAGTAGTCTAGTTCCAGACCCGTCAAACGGCGCAACGCGGCGATCATGCGCGGATGGTAATCTGGATGGGCGTTGAGACCTGTGCCGGTAGCCGTACCGCCAATGCCCAGACGGCGCAAGCCTGCTGCCGCTGCCTCGATTTTTTCGCTGTCGCGGCGGATGGCGCGGGCATAGGCGCCAAATTCCTGCCCCATGCGTACAGGCACAGCATCTTGCAAATGGGTGCGGCCGCTTTTCACCACGTCGTCAAATTCGGCAGCTTTGTCGGCGAAGGCGGCGGCCAGATTTTCAAGGGCTTGCTGCAAGTCGGCCAAGCGCCAGAGACAGGCGAGGCGGATGGCGGTGGGGATGGTGTCGTTGGTGGATTGGGCCATGTTGACGTGGTCGTTGGGGTGAACGGGTTTGTGCGGGGCGTCGAGGCGGTAGCCTAGAATTTCGTTGGCGCGGTTGGCGATGACTTCGTTGGTGTTCATATTGTGGCTGGTTCCCGCCCCGGCCTGGATGGGATCGACGACAAATTGGTCTTGAAAACGGCCGTTTATCACCTCATCCGCCGCTTGCATAATTGACTGGGCGATGGCAGAACCAGCCACTACCTCATCGCCCACCTGCCGGTCGGCAAACAGTCCCAAATCATAGTTCACTTCAGCGGCGGCGCGTTTAATAACCGCCATCGCCCAAATGAAGGCAGGATACTGCTTCAGTCCGCTGATGGGAAAATTATGTACCGCCCGCTGTGTTTGCGCCGCCCAATAAGCATCGGCAGGCACCTGGATTTCACCGAGTGAGTCTTTTTCAATGCGATAAGTAGTCATAGGGGTCTCTCCTGAAAATAAAATTTTTAACGCAAAGGCGCAAAGACGCAGAGAAAAATCTGCGCAATCTGCGCAATCTGCGTAATCTGTGGATTTTCATCGCTTTTGTTGTGCGCTAGCTTATGTAGACTCTTTGTATGCTAGCCTTCCAACAACAGCGTTTCTGGGTCTTCAATCAGGTCTTTAATGTGAGTCAAAAATTGCACAGCTTCTCGACCGTCGATGAGGCGGTGGTCGTAGCTAAGTGCCAGGTACATCATGGGCCGGATGACGACTTCGCCGTTTAGGGCAATGGGCCGATCTTCAATACGGTGCATCCCTAAAATGCCAACCTGGGGCGTGTTCAAAATGGGAGTACTCAGCATCGAGCCAAAAATGCCGCCATTGGTAATGGTGAACGTGCCGCCGCGTAAATCTTCCAGCGCCAATGAACCATCCTGCGCCTTTTGTGCCAACTCGCGGATGGTCGCTTCGATGTCGGCGAAGGAACGGCGGTCGGCGTCACGCACCACCGGCACGACAAGCCCTTCTTCCGCGCCTACGGCAATGCCGATGTCGTAGTAATGTTTGAGCACCATCTCGTCGCCGTCAATCTCAGCATTGAGCCGA
>JACSSI010001172.1 GCA_014879345.1 Anaerolineae bacterium
CCTTACCCTCACCAATCTCACCGCTTGGCGATATCAATGCCTTGGAGACGATTATGAAATTTGATGCCACCTTACTCTTCTTCGATTTAGCTGATATTCCCACCTATGCCCAAGCCGCCGAAGCACTCGGTTTTGATGGCTTCTGGCTGGCAGAAACCCAGGCTGACCCATTTTTAGGGCTGACGCTCGCAGCGGAACATTCGCAGAAAATGGACCTTGGCAGCGGCATCGCCGTCGCCTTCCCGCGCAGCCCCACCGTCACGGCGATGATGGCCTGGAATATTGCCAAAATGAGTAACGGCCGTTTCCATCTCGGATTAGGGTCGCAAGTTAAAGCCCACAACGTGTTGCGCTATGGCGTGCAATGGGAAAAGCCCATCAAAAAGATGCGCGAAACCATTCAAGCCATTCGTGCCGTCTGGTATTGCTGGCAGACGGGCGAGCCGCTCGACTACGTGGGCGAATTCTTCAAACTGCAACTGATGACCCCCTTCTTCAACCCTGGCCCCATCGCCCATCCCGACATCCCCATCTATATCTCCGCCGTCAACGAGCAAATGCTGCGGCTGGCTGGTGAAGAATGTGACGGCGTATTGCTCCACGCTCTGCACACCGTCCCTTACATCACAGAATATGCCCTGCCCCACATTGAGACCGGTCTGGCAAAGCGGGGATTGAAGCGGGCGGATTTTGGGGTGACAACGGCCGTTTTCGCCATCCCCACCGACGACCCCACCTACGCCGCCTGGGCCAAAGCCCACGCCCAGCAGCAAATCTCCTTCTACCTCAGCACCCCCGCCTACCGCATCGTCGCCGAGATACAGGGCTGGCAAGCCACCGCCCGCGAACTCAGCCAAATGGCTCGCAACAACCAGTGGGCCGACATGCCCGCCCTCATTACCGACGATATGCTCGACACCATCGCCGTCACCGGCACCTGGGCCGAACTCCCCGCCCTCATCCACCAAAAATACGGCTCCCTGCTCGACCGCGTCAGCTACTACCTCCCCTTCATCCCCAACGAAAATGAAGCAGGTTGGCAAGCCACGATTAACGGTTTCAAGTAAAAAATGGGGAGATTAGAGATTGGAGATTAACAACACGCAATCTCCAAATCTCTAATCTCCAATCTCAAAGGAATCCTATGTCCTCCATCTATTTCACCGACGAACACGAATCCTTCCGCCAATCGGTGCGGAAATTTGTGGAAACCGAAATCAACCCCCACGTCGAAGCATGGGAAGAAGTTGGCATCTTCCCTGCCCATGACTTGTTCAAAAAAATGGGCAACTTAGGACTGCTCGGCCTCACCTATCCCGAAGCATACGGCGGCGGCGGGGTTGACTATTGGTATCAGGTCGTGCTCATGGAAGAAATCGGCCGTGCCGACGCCTCCGGCCCTTCGCTAGGCATTGCCGTGCAAACCGACATGGCGACCCCCGCTCTGGCTGAAAACGGCTCGGAAGAATTGAAGCAACGCTACCTCATCCCCGCCATTGCTGGCGACAAAGTAGCCGCCATCGCCGTCAGCGAACCAGGCGCAGGTTCCGATGTGGCCGCCATCAAAACCTGGGCGCGGCGCGACGGCGATGATTACCTCATCAACGGTTCCAAAATGTGGATCACCAACGGCACCCAAGCCGATTTCCTCTGCCTGCTGGCGCGAACCAGCGACGAAAAAGGGTTCCGGGGC
>JACSSI010000108.1 GCA_014879345.1 Anaerolineae bacterium
CAGTCGATGGTTTGGAAGTTTACACCATGGCTGAACTGACCAATGATCCCAGCCTTGAAGGTGAAGTCAGTGCTTTCTTCCTGCCCGTGCAACAAGTCAACAAAGACAATGTTTACGATCTGGTTGTTGTCAGTGGCTTCCAATCATATGAGGATGTCTACCGGGATATCCCAGAAGATCAACGTCCTCCACAACCCTAATTTAAGATATAATTGAAACATTCCTTGCTTCCTTCATACGGAGGAAGCAAGGAATGGAAAACAACCTAAAAAAGCAAGTGAATTTTTGATTTACTTGTAAATGTGTGAGAGAAGAAATTTAGAGGAGAGTTCTGTGAACGACGATATCATCCTCGATATTCAAAACGTTACAAAGAGATTCCCTGGCGTTACAGCCTTAAAAAATGTCTCCATTCAAGTCAAACGCGGTGAAATCCATGGGTTGTGTGGTGAAAATGGTGCGGGTAAATCGACATTGATGAAAATCTTGTCAGGGGTTTACCCTTATGGCACTTATGAAGGTACTGTCATTTATAATGGGGAAGAACTCAAGTTAGAAGGTAGTTCAATTCATCAGGCTGCTGAACTTGGTATTGCTACTGTATATCAGGAATTAACACTAGTACCGTTGATGACAGTAGGTGAAAACGTGTACTTGGGCAAAGAACCAATACATCGGAAATCTATTGACTGGAATTTTGTTTATGCCAATACCAAAGAAATTTTGTCTCGATACAGACTGGATGTTGATCCGCGAGCAACTGTCAAGGATTTAGGCGTAGGCAAAATGCAGATGGTGGAGATCGCCAAAGCTTTATCCGAAGATGCTAAAGTATTGATCCTCGATGAGCCAACGAGCGCCCTAACCGAAGCTGAAATCGATAAATTAATGGAGATTTTGGAGATTCTGAAATCCCATGAAGTGACTTGTATTTACATCACCCACAAGTTAGCAGAGTTTTTCCGCACCACTGATACCGTCACTGTACTCCGAGATGGTGAAACGGTTGTTACCAAGCCGACAAATGAATTGACTGAAGAGCTTCTGGTTAGTTATATGGTCGGCCGTGAGATGACTGAACGTTTCCCAACAGGAGATAGAAAACCTGGTGAGGTGATATTTGAAGTGCAAGGTTTGCGAGCTACGGATCCTAACAACTCATCTCGTGAAGTTTTAAAAGGCGTGTCATTTGATTTGCGTAAGGGAGAGATTTTGGGAATCGCAGGTCTAATGGGTGCTGGCAGAACAGAACTTGTTACAACCATTTTTGGGGAATACGGCAAGATTACAGATGGCAGTATTGTGTTAGAAGGTGAGGAGCTAAAAATCAAGAACTCTCGTGATGCCATTGAATATGGCATCAGCCTCGTCCCTGAAGATCGTAAAGGCCAGGGATTAGTCCTCATACAATCCATTTTGAATAATGTATCTTTGCCAAATTTAAACCAATTTGCTCATTTTGGACGCCTAGACAAAGATGCGGAGCTACGAGCAAGCATGCAACAAGCTTCTGATTTGGCAATTAAGGCACCGAATCTACAAGTTTTAGTGAGTGCTCTGTCCGGTGGGAACCAGCAGAAGGTGGTTATTGCCAAATGGTTAATGTCTGACCCCAAAATTTTGATTATGGATGATCCCACTCGTGGTGTAGATGTTGGGGCAAAATATGAAATTTACAAGCTAATGAACAAGCTTGCTGAACAAGGTGTATCAATTATCATGATCTCCAGTGAATTGGAAGAGGTATTGGGGATGAGTGACCGAGTAATGGTCATGCATGAGGGTCGTTCAAACGGTACGTTAACTATTGCCGATGCGACACAAGAAAAAATAATGGCTTTAGCTACGGGCATTGGCTAGCAGCAAAGCTCTCAAACGACATCATTGCAAGGAGATTTTCGATGAAAGATTCTTCAAATTTGGCGAGCGCGTTTCGGCGCAATATCCAAACATACGCCATTATTATTGCGCTGATAGCTATCTGGGTCTTTTTCGCATTTTTAACTGACGGAAACTATCTTAAGCCGCAAAACTTCTCTAATATATTTCGCCAAATGACTGTAACTGGCCTTATGGCGATTGGCATGGTGATTGTCATTGTCACCGGTAATATTGATCTTTCGGTGGGAAAGTTGGCCGGGTTTGTATCAATTGTCGTCGCTTATTTTCAGGCAGAAATCTGGACGGACGTGCTTCCTGATCAAGCGATTTTGGCTGCAACCTTATCTGTTTTTATTGGTCTCTCTGTTGGCGTCTTATGGGGGATATTACAAGGTTGGATTATTTCATTCTTGAGTGTACCCTCTTTTATTGTGACTTTGGGCAGTATGTTTATCTTGAATGGTGCCATTCTTTTGGTGACTCAAGGTAAGACAATCCCCGCGAATCAACCTGGTCTTTCTTACATTGCTCAAGGTTATTTGTCTCCAATAATGGGCTGGATATTGGCTGCTCTTGTGGTGGCTTATTTATACATTCATATGTATCGCAGCCGAGCGAGTAAAAAGAAACATGGTTTTGAACTGTCAAGTATGGCACAGGATGTGGGGTTAACGACTTTCTTTGCACTTCTGGTTGTCGGTTACGTTTATATTGTGAACCAATATAACGGAGTGCAGGTGCCAGTCTTGATTTTGGCGGTTGCGTCTGTGGTTCTCTCGTATATGTCTACTAATACGCGATTTGGTCGTTATGCTTATGCAATTGGCGGTAATCGTGAAGCAGCCCGCTTATCTGGTATCAATATTCGCAGCAACATCTTCCTGGTATTTGTGTTGATGGGTTTCTTGTGCGGGGTTGCCGGTGTGGTTTTGGCTTCTTATGTTGGTTATGGCACTATTGCAGCCGGTCAAGGTTATGAGCTTGATGTGATTGCTGCTGCTATTTTAGGTGGCACGTCTACCTTGGGTGGTGTTGGTACGATTTGGGGGGCGCTGATTGGTGCGCTTATCATGTCTAGTTTGTCGAACGGTTTGCAATTGATGAATGTGGCTCCTTCCTGGCAATATCTACTGAAAGGCGTGGTGTTGGTATTGGCCGTTTATGCTGACGTTACGTTTAAGAAGCGTAGTTAAATTTTGGTTGTTATCTGATTTTATTGAAAGTGGAATTGGGCTTCGATAAATTTAGGTTTTGATAGACGCAGGCTTCAACAATAGGCTGTAAGGTTACAATCTTTTATTGAAGTTTGACGGAATTTTTAAAGATTGACGAAGGCCATGGTTTGGATGTTATCGTCAATCTTTTTTATTGGCTGTTTTGTGAAGTTTTGTTGAGAAATGAGGGTAAAGATGAGTGATAAATATAATCCACAACCTGGAAATCGGTTCACATTTGGTTTATGGACTGTTGGCAATATAGGACGAGATCCGTTTGGTGAACCAGTGCGGAAGCAATTGACACCGGCCGAGATTGTTTATTTATTGGGCGAAGTTGGGGCGTATGGTGTCAATTTTCATGATAATGATTTGATTCCGATTGATGCGACTCCTGCTCAAAGTGCACAGATTAAAAAAGAGTTCAAGAAGGCCTTGGCAGATACAGGTGTTGTGGTGCCGATGGCTACTACAAATTTGTTTTCTGATCCTGCTTTTAAGGATGGCGCGTTTACCAGTAATGACCCGAATGTACGGGCATATGCGCTGCAAAAGACGATGAATGCTATTGATTTGGGTGTGGAGCTTGGCGCCTCGACGTATGTGTTCTGGGGTGGCCGTGAGGGTGTGGAGACGGATGCGAGTAAAGACCCGTTGGAGGCTGGCAAACGTTTTCGGGAGGCGCTCAATTTCTTGTGCAGCTATGTGAAGGATCAAGGATATGATTTGAGGTTTGCTTTGGAAGCGAAGCCAAATGAACCTCGTGGTGATATTTACCTTTCTACGACTGGGGCGATGCTGGGTTTTATTGAGACGCTGGAGCATTCTGAGATGGTGGGTGTGAACCCGGAAGTGGCACATGAGCAGATGGCTGGTTTGAATTTTTTGCATCATGTGGCGCAGGCTTGGGATATGGGCAAGTTGTTCCATATTGATTTGAATGATCAGGCGTTCGGCCGTTATGATCAGGATTTCCGTTTTGGTGCGGTGAATTTGAAGAGTGCGTTCTTTTTGGTGAAGTTTTTAGAGGATGTGGGGTATGATGGCAGTTTGCATTTTGATGCCCATGCGTATCGCACTGAGGATTATGAGGGCGTAAAGGATTTTGCTATTGGCTGTATGCGGATGTATGCGATTTTGAAGGAGAAAGCAGAACGGTGGCATGCTGATGCTGAGATTCAGGCGCTTGTGGCTGCGATTAATGCAGATGATGGAAAGACGGATGCGTTCAAGGGGGCTTATAGTGCGGATAAGGCTGCTGCTTTGAAGAGTGCCAGTTTTGACCGGGTGGCTATGGGGGCTCGTGGTTTGCCGTATGAACGGTTGGATCAGTTGACGCTGGAGTTGTTGATGGGTGTTCGTTAGGAAGTGGGCGTTTTGTTTCTGTCCTAAAAATAGACCGCTGTGACGCGGGGAAAATTTTTGGAGAGTAGGGATTGGAGATAGTGCCAGTCTCTACTCTTTTTGTTGTAGATAGGATAATCGTTGTTTGACTTCATGTGGCGGTTTTGAAAGAGCGTAGAGTGTGCCGTAGCCTTCTACGATGATGGAGGCGGTGGCGAGTCCCATTTGGGCGGCCTGAATGGGATTATTTGTGTGGGTGAGACCGACGATGAAGCCGCCGCAGAAGGCGTCGCCTGCGCCGGTGATGTCGATGACGCATGGGTGGTTGGGTTGATGGAAGGCGGGTAGGTGGGTATAACGGCCGTTTCCTTCCACCACCAATACCCCTTTTGCGCCCATTTTCACAACCACCAGCTTTGCCCCCCATTCGCATAATACTTGGGCGGCTTGGAGGTAGCCAGTTTCCTCGCCGAATAGGGATCGAATCTCCATTTCACTGGGTAAGAAGGCATCGGCTTGCTGCACGATTTGGCGAATGTAATGTTCGTTTTCAGGGATCATGTAGCGTTCGCCCGGGTCAATGGTGATGATGCGTACCCCTTTTTCGCGCAGCATGGGGGGGATGGTGAGCTGACTGCGTAGACCATGACCAGCCAGATGAACGGCCGTTACCCCATCATAAGCAGTCGGCCAATCCGCAGGGCGAATACCCAGCGTTTCATATGCATCTGGGTTGTCTTGGCCGGGGGTGGAATCGACGTAATCGGCAAGGTCTGGCGGTAAGGGCTGGTTGATGCGGGCGAAGTGGGCGGCGGGATTGAGGTCATCACGACGGCCGTCTTGGGTGTAGGCGAAGAAGGTGCGGTGGTCGTGGCTGCCGGGGATGGTGACGACGCCTTCGGTGTGGATGCCTGTCTGGGTTAGCGTGTCGAGCCACTCGTTCCGGTAGTTTTCCCCTTTTCTAGCCCAGATGCCCACGGCAGCGCCCCATAGTTTTGCGCCGACGGCGGCATAGACGCAGTTGCCGCCTGGCTGCCTGATGTTGGCTTTGCCTTCGTGGGTAATGGTGTAGTCGATGCGCAGTCCGCCGCCGGTGACGATTTCCATGAATGGTTTCCTTGTGAGTATAATTAAAAGCAGTGACACGGAGTTGCACAGAGGAGTTACAAAGATCATGGAGGAATTTTTGAGAAAATCTCCTGGCTTTGTAACAACACTTTGGACAACTATTCCGAGGCAAATTATATGACAGATTCTATAGCCGTTCATCCTGATGCCGTGAAATGGAACGGCCGTTATCAAACGGAAGGCAAAAAATGGCAAAACGGCCGTCCGCGACAATTGCTGTTGGATTTTGCAGAGAAGCTGCCCTCGCCTGGTTTGGCGTTGGACGCGGCGGCGGGGGTGGGTGTGCATGGTCTGTTTTTGGCGGAACGGGGCTGGCATGTGGTCGCGTTAGATATTTCTGAGGTGGGCTTGCGCCTGGCGCGGGAACGGGCAGTGGCGAAAGACCTTTGGTTGGAAACGGCCGTTCTCGACCTCTCGCATCCCTGGCTGCCAGCCGATACCTTTGACGTGATCCTCAATTTTCGCTTTTTAGAACGAGGCACATTTCCGGTTTACCGGCAGGCGCTAAAATCAGGGGGTTGGCTGCTGTTTGAGACGTTTGTGCGTCCCAGCCGAACGGTGAAAGACCCTGACTACTTTTTGGAGCCTGGGGAACTGTTGGCTGCTTTTTCAGATTTTGAGGTCATTCATACGGCGCAGCAGGATAGTGCAGGGCAATTTTCAGGCAAAATGAAACGGGTGGAGCAGCTTGTGGCCCGAAAACCTTAATTCTCAACGGCCGTTATCGGAAAACCCTGGCTTAGCCGATAAATGTGACCCAATATTCGGGACGATTCTTCCGCATCGGCGAAGCGGGGCTGGCCGCCATATTGCACAATGGCGGGGATAAACTCAAATTGGCGCACACCATCTTCGTCAAGCCAGACGTTGAGAATGGCGGTGTCCGGGTTGCCATCAATGTTGAAGGCGAAGTTACCCAGTCCATAAATAACCACACCATTCTTGTAGAACTCAACTGCTTGCAAAATGTGGGCGTGGTGGCCGATAACGATGTCGGCGCCGGCGTCGATGGCGGCATGAGCGGCAGCGGCTTGCTCTTCGCTGGGTGGTTCCACGTATTCATAGCCGCTGTGCAGCACCACCACCACGAGATCAGCCTGGGCTTGAACGGCCGTTACATCTTCAATAATCTCTTCCGGCACAGCCCAGGCCAAACCGGGCGTGGTCTCCGTGGCTGTCCAGGTTGCCGTGTCAAAATAAGTGCCTCGTGCCTCAACTGGCACATGGACATAGCCCAGAAAGGCCACGTCTAAGCCGTTGACCTGCATGATGTGGGGCGACCGCGCCTGCTCTGAATTGGCACCGGCGCCGATGGGGGCCACGTTTTGCGCTTTCAGCAGCTCAATACCTTGCAGCAAAGATTCAGGGCCATAGTCCATAGCATGATTGTTCGCCAGGGACACCACATCAAAACCGCCCCATGCCAGCGCTTCCGCAGCGGCGGGTGGAGATTGGAACGTGAAGCTTTTCTCGACTGGTTCGCCCACGTCGCCCAGAGCGGTTTCCAGATTGCCTACGGTGATGTCGGCGGATTGCAGCGGCTCGGCGACGAGCTTGAAGGGAAAGTGGATGCCGCCGTCCGCAATAACGCTGCCCAGGGTGCGGTCGAGCATGATGTCGCCCACGGCGGCCATGTAGATAACGGGGTCGGCCATCAGCGCCTGGAAAATGGGAACTGCGGCAGAAACGGCCGTTTCCATGTCAGTTTCCCCAACCAACGACCAGTTCTCATGAAAGGGATAGTCGGCATCGGTGGGAAAACGGCCGTCGATACGCATCGCTTTTTGGGTGCGGTCGATGTTGCGCCAGGGCATCACCCGTGCCAGTTGATGCCCAAAATCAATGACGCCCTGAGCCGTTACTGCGTCGGTGTAGTCCCAACTGGCATTAAACGGCACAACCACTGCCAACGGTTCCTGATGAACCAATGTGCCTTCTTCTGTACTGCTCAGGCGAATGTGGGCTTCTTGCTCATTTGTCACTAATTCCCAATAAAAGTGTGGGGCATCGTTATTCAATTGGGTAACAAGTTGATGTGCGATAGGTTGCCATTCTTGGGGGATATAGAGGCTAATGACAGGTGGTGGTATTGGTGACGGTGTTGCGGTTGGCGATGGTATGACGGTGGGAACGGCCGTTGCTGTTGCGGTGGGTATGGCTGTCGGGACTGGGGTAGGAACGGCCGTTTGCGTTGGTTCCGCCTCAACTTGTGCCAGGACAATTTCAGAAACAGGTGTGGCAGTGGGTAACGGCCGTTCTGCCTGACAGGCAGCCAATACCAGCAAAAAAACCAATGAAAAGAAGATTATATTGCGCATAAATTAGTCGGGAATACAAGGTTCTGGTTGATTGGCGAGTTGAAATTCGGTGAGTGTAAGTCCCACTTCTTTAAGCTGAGTCGCCATTTCCACGCCAACATAGCGATAATGCCACGGCTCATAAAAGAAGCCGGTAATTTCTGACGCTTCTCTGGTATAGCTCAACGTAAAACCATACAGATGGGCATTTTCCAACAACCAGATGCCCTCCGGCGTTTTGAAAAAATAGGTGTGGAACTCAATGTCAGGATCACCCACAATGTCAGGCAGTGATGGTGACCCAAAATCAACCACCGTACCCAGTTGATGCTCGCTGTGGCCGGGACGGGCGCTGATGATGGATGCTCGTTCTGGCATTTCAGTGCTCCATTTATTCCAGGCAATGGACTGCCCTGAATAACTGCGATACCCGGAGATGATTTGAGGCTGCAAGCCTTCGGCTTTCATATCGTTGATCAAGGTGAGGAGCGGTTGCAACGCCACTTCTCGAATCTCTGACGGATAACCCAGGGTAACGTCCATAGCCAAATAATCCGTCAACAGAACCAGGTCTTTTGGGGCGTAATCGCGGCTCAAGTTGTAGGTTTGAGTGACGAGGGTGAACAGGTCATCACTGGGAATGCGCTGGCTGCATACGCCGATGGGGGTGGCGGTAGGGGTGGCTGGTATTTCGGTAGGCACAAGTGGCGTGGGTGTTTCCAGGGTGGGAACAGGGGTGATGGTGGGCGGTTGGGGCAGGGCTGAACCTTCGCCGACGGGCGTGACTTCAGGTGTGGGTGGATTTTGCAGGGATGGGATGGGAGTGGAAACGGCCGTTTCACTTTCCAATACCACCGCATTGTCTACAGCCATCGCCGCCACGTCACCACCTGCATCTGGTTGGTTGGCAGTGCAGCCTGCTATCAGAAAACCGCTCAAAAATAAGCCTATCGTGATGATTACATGTCGCATGGAGACAGAATTGTAGCGCATAACGGCTGGTGGAAAAGTTTATCTTCGGGAATATTTATAATACCGATTTTAGGGTGGTAACAAGCCGGTCTATCTGGTCGGCAGTGTGTGTGGCAAAGATGGCAATGCGCAGCGCCCCGCCATCTGGCACACTGGTGTAGTGGGTGGAATAGGCGATCAGAATATCTTGCGCAAAAAGATCCGCCTGAATCTGCGCCAAATCTAAAAACCCCCGGTCAGCCAGACACAGAATGGGAACAGGCGAATCTGGCAGATCCCAACCAAATTGCCGGATGCCAGCGCGAGCCTGTTTCACATTTTGCTGCAATTGCTGGCGCAATGAATCATCTTTATGCAGCAAATTCAGAGCGGCGGTGGCGGCGGCAGCGGCTGGCATAGGCGGACGGCTGGCACCTTCATGCACGTTTGAGTTGGCTTTGATTTCTTCGATGAGCAGTTCATTGCCGATGATGAAGCCGCCATAAGCGCCCAATGCTTTGCTCATGGTATGGCAGGTGAAGATATTGTCGCTTTGGATGCCAAAATAGGCTTGCGTACCCCAACCGTGTGGTCTCAGAACACCAGTGGCGTGGGCATCATCTACTGCTAGCAGCCCGCCGAACGGTTCGACAGCGTTCAGCAGCGCAGGCAGCGGCGCAATTTCGCCTGATACCGGGAAAACGCCATCTGTCATTAGTAACGGCCGTTCTCCCTCACGTAATTTCTCTTGACATAACTCTGCAACATGACCGGCATCTACATGGCGATAGGCGTGAATCGGTTTGCCTGCCGTGCGGGCACCATCCCAGACGCTGTAATGCGCGTCTTCATCAATGAAAATCTGGTCATAGCGCGCACTCAACCCCTGTGCCAACAGGGAGTTGCCCAGGTAGCCAGATGCATAATAGAGCAAAGAGTTTGTTTGGAAATAGGTAGTAACGGCCGTTTCTAACCGTTGATAGACAGGATGATTACCGCCATACCCACCCGAGTTTGCCAAACCATATTCCTGAAGCGCAGCCACTGCTGCTTCTCGTACAACAGGGTGGTTTTGCAAGCCAAGATAGCCACAACCGGCAAAATAATCCACTTCTCGACCATTGATAAGGGTGCGGGCTCCCATTGGCCCTTGCATTTCAAAATTCATAAGCATTCATTCGGAAACAGGTCTGTAGTAATGACTTCAGCCGCTCACACTTGTATGTGCCAACCACTATTGCAGTTTAAGAAAATAATCAGGTAACGCTGTCATTCCCGCGAAGGCGGGAATCCACTGAATGGACTCCCGCCTTCGCGGGAGTGACAAATTCTTTACCCGATTTAATTTTTAAAGACTAAAAGTGGTCACTACAAACCAAAAGATAGATTAGCGTCTCCGACCGCCTCCGCCCATAAACATGGAGGGTGGCAAGTTGAAACCGTGATTTTTAAGGCGTTGTTCGCAGTTAGGCCTCATACCCCCTGGCATAAATTGACCGAGCACCTTTCCCTCTTTTTCCCCCGTTTCTGTGAACTTGAAAATATCTTGCATAACCGGCGTGTCCCCTTCCAGTCCGGTTAGTTCCGT
>JACSSI010000109.1 GCA_014879345.1 Anaerolineae bacterium
GCTAAAAGAAGGCGAGGAAGAAGAATTACGCGCCGAACGCACTCGTTTGGCAAACTCTGAGCAGTTGACACGCCATGCCAGCGAGGCTGTTGCCCTGTTGAGCGGCGTCGATGATGAAACCTTCGCAGTGATCGATTTGTTGGGTCAGGTTGAGCGAGCTTTGAGCCAGCTAACTCGTTTTGATGAGACACAAAACAAGCAGCTAGAAAATGTGCAGGGTGTAGTTTTTCAGGTCAGTGAACTGGCGGGTGAATTGCAAGATTATCTCGACACCCTGGAATTTAACCCCGGACGGCTTGATTTTGTAGAAGAACGCCTCGAATTAATTAGTATGCTCAAGCGAAAATACTATGCTGAAAATGAAACATCTCTGATTAAATTGGGTAACGATGCTGCGTTAGAATTACAAGATTTAAACAACAGTGAAGAACGCATCGCTGGTCTAATTCAAGAGGTAGATAAACGACTGCATGAAATCGGCAAAGCGGCTCAGGTTCTTTCAGAAAAGCGGCAGGTGGCAGGGCAGAAACTGGCAACGGCCGTTGAGGAAGAACTTGTCCACCTGAGCATGAATGGCACTCGCTTCGTCGTCGAGTTTGAGACAGAACCAGATAAAAACGGGGCTTATGTCGGCGAAAAGCGCCTTGATTTTGACCAAACTGGCTACGACAAAGTACAGTTCTTGCTCTCAACCAATCCTGGTGAACCACTCAAGCCGATGGCAAAAGTTGCCAGCGGTGGTGAAACGGCGCGACTGATGTTGGCGCTCAAAACTGCCCTGGCGCAAGTTGATGAAACACCAACCCTCATTTTCGACGAAATTGATCAGGGGATTGGTGGCCGTGTGGGGGATGTGGTGGGGCAAAAGTTATGGGGGTTAACGGCCGTTGGCGAACATCAAGTCATCGTTGTCACGCATTTGCCGCAGTTGGCTGGTTATGGTGACACCCACTTCCATGTGAGCAAGCAGGTGGTCGATGGCAGAACGAAAACGGCCGTTACCAGCCTGGACAGAGAAGGCCGCATCAACGAACTCGCCGCCATGCTCGGCACCAATGACCATCACGCCCGTGGTGGCGCACAATCGATTTTGCACCAAGCATACGTTGTAAAAAAACAAGCAACAGTCAAGGAATAACAAAGAATTGTTAACGGCTATCCGTTGACTGCTGCTTATTACCTGTTATCAGCCCTCAGATTCATCAATAGCCACTGGCGGCACACTAATAATCTTCTCGCCTAATAAGAAATCAATCGCGGCTTGCAGTTGCGTATCTTCATATTCCACATCGGGGTTAAATTCTGGCAGCGGAATGAAGTAGTCGGGGGCAATGCCCTGTTTGTGAACCCAGGTTTCATTAGGTGTTAGCCAACGCGCAATCGTAAGTCGTACACCACCACCATTACTCAAACTTGCCCAGGTTTGCACCGTGCCTTTGCCAAAGGTTGTCTGTCCAATCAGCGTCCCCCGTTTTTCATCACGAATCGCACCAGCCAACACTTCAGAGGCACTGGCACTGCCTTCATCAATCAATACAACCAGTGGAATCTCTTCTGCCTGCCCTTTATCGGTTGATTCGTACAGGCGTTCGTTGTCGTTGCCAAAGCGTTCTATCAAAATGGTGCCTTCCGGCAAAAATTCATCAGCAATGACAACGGCCGTGTCCAATGCGCCACCCGGATTACGTCGTAAATCGAGAATAAGCCCTTGCGGATTGGCAGCCATTAACGCCGCCAAGGCATCAGACAACTCTTCACCAGAGTTATCACCAAACCGGTTCAGGCGCAGATACGCGATGTTGTCATCCAGGATTTCACTGCGCACACTTTTGAGTGCGACCACATCGCGCACGATTTCCAGTTCAAATTGTTCCTCACCGCGAGCGACAAGAAGGAGAACGGCCGTTCCCGCTGGTCCCCTCACCAAAGCAGCCGCTTCACTCACATCCATACCCGTTAAATCCACCCCATCTGCCCGCAACAAACGATCCCCTGGCTGTAGACCGGCCGCTTCTGCTGGAGACCCTTCAATAGGCGAAACCACCGTAATAAACCCGTCGCGTCCTTCAACCTCCGCGCCAATGCCCTGAAATTCTCCCGACATAGATTGGCGAGCCGCCTCCTCATCACTTGGCGAAAGATACCGGGTATGATCATCCCCCAAAACAGACAACATGCCGTCAATCGCTCCCTCAGTAAGCAAGTTGTCATCTACTGGCAGGTCATAATAACGAGTGTGAACCAAGTTCCACGCCTCCCAAAAAGGCGCAAACGCTTCCTCTGCCTCATCGGGCGTTGTCGTGGCTGCCCCAAAAAGTGGATAAGGCGCCCAGGGGGATTGCCCCAAAAAGTACCCCAAACCAAAAGCAAGAAAAATAATAATAGCCACTGTTGCAATCGTAAATACCCGTTCTTTCATCATAATCTCCGGTAAAAGCTAGTTTGTAATGTTTCTGACTTTAACTTAATAATATAAGCACAATCTTGGCGTAGGTTTAGAGGTGCGTAAGCGAGTAGAAACCGTGTGTTTGTGGGGAAATGACCCTCTGCTACAATATGATTACGTTGGAAAGGCACAAATAATAATGAACAATCAAAAAATTCGTACGACCTATACCATTTCTCTGGTTGTGCTTGATGCATTTTTGATATGTGTAGGCTTTATCGTGGCATATCAACTGCGACTCATCATTCCCTGGCCAGAATTATTACAAAATCCGGTTCCACTTTCCAGTTATTTTGGGCTGATGTTGATACAGGTTATCAGCATAATTACAGTCCTGTTTTTTTATCGCCAATATTACATTCCACGAGCCATCTCGCGCGTTGATCAATTCTATTACATTTTTGCGGCCGTTTCTATTGGCACCCTGATGTCAATCGCCGTATCCACATTTGTCTTTAAGAGCGATGATGCCATTCGTGATCTGCCACGTACTTTAATTATCTATGCCTGGATCATAACAATTATCTTATTGATGGTAGGCAGAGTGCTTCATCAATCAATGCGTGCATTATTACGCCGGCGTTATGGCATAGGCCAGGACCGCTTACTAGTCGTGGGTACAGGCGATATGGCTCAAATTGTGGTGCAGCGCATTTTGTGGCGACCTGATCTAGGATATGACCTGCTCGGCATCGTTAATGGCGATGATGTCAGTGAAATATCCGGAATACCAGTCGTGGGCACTCCAGAAGATTTGCCAGACTTGATTGAGAAATATCATATTGATGAAGTTATCATTGCTATGCCGGAAAAGGGTCATCGTGAGACGGTAAGGGTCATTTCTTATTGTGAACGTGGTCGTGTCTCCATTAAGACATTTCCTGATATCTTTCAATTTGTTACCACAGAAGCCACCATTGATGATTTAGGTGGGCTGCCGTTGCTTACTGTGCGTGACTTTGCGTTGCGCGGTTATAGGCTAATCTTTAAACGCTGGATAGACTTTTTGGTTGCCACAATTGGTTTGATCATCCTTTCGCCATTAATGTTGTTTGTTGCCATTTTGATCAAAGTAGAGTCACCTGGCCCGGTGTTTTTTGTGCAAGAGCGGATGGGTTTGGATGGTAAGCCGTTCATGATGCTCAAGTTTCGCTCCATGCGCACTGATGCTGAAAAACATGGCCCTGGTTGGACAATGGCAGATGATCCCCGCCAGACGAATATCGGCCGTTTGCTGCGTCAGATTGAAGTGGATGAATTACCTAATCTCATTAATGTGTTCTTGGGCGAGATGAGCCTGGTCGGTCCTCGACCGGAGCAAGCTCATTATGTGGCTCAATTCCGTAAGATTGTGCCACGTTACATGGATCGCCATCGTGAAAAGGGTGGCATGACGGGATGGGCACAGGTTAATGGCTTGCGTGGTGATACCTCCATTATGGAACGTACGAAATATGATTTGTGGTATTCGGAAAACTGGTCGGTATTACTAGACATAAAGATTATTTTGCGAACGATTTGGCAAATACTAGATCGGCGAAATGGGGAAAGGCTCCAGTCTCAAACAAAGCCATCTGAAGTTATTGAAACGCATGAAAATGTGCCAGAACCTGTTGTCACAAATGGACAACAGGTTTCAACGAGACGGTCATCTGTGAAAAGTAATAATTAGTACACGGGACTGGCCGCTTGCCTAAAATCTAACATGGTTCTTATTTGACGCTGATCTATCCCCATGTTATGATAATTGAAGCACACCATTAGCACTCTTGATGGTCGAGTGCTAAACCTAAATAAATGAGTAATTGGGGCGAACTAATTAGTTCGCCCTTGTCGTGAAATCCACATGTTTCAACCATTAACTGACCGCCAAGAACGTATACTTGATCTGGTTGTCCGCACGTATATCGAAACGGGTATGCCAGTGGGGTCGAATACCTTGGTGGATCGCTTTGAAATGAGTGTTAGTTCGGCTACTGTGCGCAATGAATTAGCGGCTCTGGGCGAGTTGGGTTATTTGGTGCAGCTTCATACCTCTGCCGGACGGATTCCTTCTGAAGTGGGTTATCGGTATTTTGTACAGAAGCTGCTGGGTGAATTCCGACTGCCTGTACATGAACAACAGATGATTCGTCATCAATTTCACCAATCTCGGCTGGATTTGAGCCAGTGGATGCAGTTGGCGGCCGCTATTTTGGCGCATACGTCTCAAGGTGGCAGTTTTGTGACGGCGCCACAGCGGCGTGTGAACCGATTTAAGCATATTCAGTTGATTTCTACGCAGGATCGATTGGTGTTGATGATTGTGGTGATGGTGGGTGGTGAGGTGACTCAGCAAATGCTTACTTTGGCCGAACCATTGCCGCAAGCTCGTTTGAGTACGGTTGCTGATCGTTTAAACGATATGTTTGGTAATGCTGGGTTTGATGAAATTCAAGCGCAAGTTAGCCGTTTAGATACATTGGAAAGCGAAGTGACTGGTCTTATTTTAGATGTGATTAAACGAGCTGACAGCCGGGCTATTAGTAATTTTTATCGAGATGGTCTGGTGAATTTGCTTGAAGATGAGGGTACACGGCAAGCAGTGCGGGTGCTTGAAGAACGTAATTTGTTGGCGGATGTTATTTCTGGTTCGGATTCTGCTAATAATTTGGGTGTGCAGGTATTGATTGGTGGTGAAGGGCGCTGGGAGGAATTGAAGGATTGTACGATTATTCTTTCCCGATATGGTGTTGTTGAGCAATTTAGTGGCACGGTGGCGGTGATTGGCCCCACACGAATGCCGTATGGACGTAATGTAGCAGCAGTACGCTATGTGGCCGATTTAATGAGCGGCCTGGTTTATGATTATTATCTGGAGGGGCTTCCAGAAGGAACTCCCGAAGGGAACCCCTTAAACGAAGAGGTTGATATCCGTGAGTAAAGAACAAAATGTAGAAGAGACAATCCCTCAGGATGAGGGTGAGATTATGGAAGGTGATGTGGTGGAAACGGCCGTTTCCAGTGAAGAAGCACCTGATAAAGAAGCAGTAGAACTCACCTGTGAAGAATTACTGATTGCGGCTCAAGAAGAGGCAGCCAAAAATTTAGATGGTTGGATGCGTGCGCAAGCTGAGTTTGCCAATGCTCGGAAACGCATGGATAAACAGCGCGTTGACATTCAAATTCGCGCCACAACCGACATGGTGACACGCTTACTGCCAGTTGTGGATGATTTCAATCGGGCATTTGAGAACGTGCCAGATGCCATCAGCAAAGATGGCTGGTTTGAAGGCATCGAGATGGTCAATCGTAAAATGATAGGCATTTTAGAAAGCCTTAACGTAAAAGCCATTGAAGCAGTAGGCCAGGAGTTTGACCCGAACTGTCACGAAGCCATTATGCAAGAAGAATCAGATGAATATGAAAGCGGCATCGTGATAGAAGAGCTGCAAAAAGGATACAAAATCGGCGACCGCATTATTCGGCCGTCTTTAGTCAAAGTTGCTGCCTAGTCAGTGACGTTACAGGAGATTAGAGATTGCAGATTAGGTTATGCTTCAATCTCCAGTCTCTAGTCTCCAATTTCAAGGAATCAAGTTCCAGATTTTTTAGACGAGGAAAATAAAACATGAGCAAAATAATTGGTATCGATTTAGGCACAACCAACTCTGTAGCAGCCGTGATGGAAGGTGGTGAACCCGTTGTTATTCCTAGCGCTGAAGGTAATCGTACATTTCCGTCCATTATTGCGGTAAATCCAAAAACAGGTGAACGGTTAGTGGGGCAGGTTGCCAAGCGGCAAGCCGTCATTAACCCCACCAACACCATCTACTCTGTCAAACGCTTTATGGGACGTAAGTTTGACGATCCTGAAGTAGAAAAGGCCAGAAGCTACATCCCCTACGAAATTCGTAAAGCGCCTAATGGTGATATTCGCGTTGTTATGAACGAGCGAGAATATTCTCCGCCAGAAGCGTCGGCCATGATTTTGCAGAAGATCAAGACGGATGCAGAAGCGTATTTGGGTCAGCCCGTAACACAAGCCGTCATTACTGTGCCTGCTTATTTCAACGATAATCAGCGTCAGGCAACCAAAGACGCTGGCAAAATTGCTGGCCTGGAAGTGCTACGTATTGTCAATGAGCCGACTGCATCCGCTTTAGCCTACGGTATTGGCAACAACAAAGACGAAATGATAGCCGTCTATGACCTGGGTGGTGGCACGTTTGATATTTCCATCCTGGAAGTAGGTGATGGCGTGTTTGAAGTGAAATCGACCAATGGCGATACTTTCCTCGGTGGTGATGACTTTGACCAAAAAATCATTGACTGGGCAGCAGAACAGTTCAAAATGGATCAGGGTATTGACTTGCGCAATGACCGTCAAGCCTTACAACGCCTGAAAGAAGCAGCCGAAAAAGCGAAAATTGAACTGTCTACCATGATGCAGACAGAAATAAATCTGCCTTATATCACGGCGGATGCCTCTGGCCCCAAGCATTTGACGCTTACCCTGAGCCGCGCAAAATTGGAGCAACTGACAGAGGATTTGGTGCGTCGTTCCATTGAACCATGCCGCCAGGCGTTGAAAGATGCCGGTTTGACCACATCTGAAATTACAGAGGTGGTTTTGGTTGGCGGTATGACTCGTGTGCCTGCCATCCAGGAAGCGGTCAAGAAATTCTTTGGTAAAGAGCCGCACAAAGGTGTTAATCCTGATGAGGTTGTGGGGATTGGCGCTGCCATTCAAGGTGGTGTGCTTGGTGGAGATGTTAAGGATGTGCTGCTGCTTGATGTGACGCCGTTGACTTTGAGCATAGAAACATTGGGTGGTGTTGCCACCCCGTTGATTGACCGCAATACGACCATTCCCACACGCAAGAGCCAGGTTTTCTCCACAGCGGCTGACAGCCAGACACAGGTGGAAATTCATGTCACGCAGGGTGAACGACCCATGGCGTCTGACAACAAGAGCCTGGGCAAATTTATACTCGATGGTATTCCGCCTGCACCGCGTGGTGTGCCGCAAATTGAGGTGACGTTTGATATCAATGCGGATGGTATTTTGAATGTGACGGCCAAGGATAAAGCAACTGGTCGTGAACAAGCGATGCAGATTATTCCATCGAGCGGTTTGCAAGATGCGGAAATTGACCGCATGGTAAAGGATGCTGAACAACATGCATCTGATGACTTGAAGCGCAAGGAAGGTGTTGAGGCTCGGAATATGGCGGACTCGTCTGTGTATGCGGCTGAAAAGTTCCTGGCTGATAATGGTGAAAATATACCTGAGGCTCAGAAAACGGCCGTTCAAACTCAAATTGATGTCGTCAAATCAGCCATGGAAGGTGGAGACGCCGTCGCCATGAAAGATTCAGCCGGTCAACTTCAAAACGTCTTGCAACAAGCCGGTGCCGCCATGTACCAACAGCAAGGTGGCCCGACTGGCCCAGAAGCGGGTGGTTTCCCTGGTGGCGACCCTGGTACTGCTTCCGGTGGTGCTGGTAACCCCGATGAAGATGTGATCGAAGGCGAATTCAGCGAATAATTTAGCATAAATACAATTAATTTGAGCAGGTTACAGGCAAATTAGCGTGTAACCTGCTTTCCCTGTCATATGGCAAATAAACGAGATTACTACGAAGTGCTAGGTGTTTCCCGAAATGCCAGCAACGACGAATTAAAAAAAGCGTATCGGGGTTTGGCACGAAAGTACCATCCTGATGTCAATAAAGAGCCCGATGCTGGCGAAAAGTTCAAAGAAATCAACGAAGCATATGAAGTGCTATCCGATGGTGATATGCGGGCACGTTATGATCGCTTTGGTCATGCAGGCATGGATGGGGCTGGTGGTTTCTCTGGCTTTGAAGGCGGTGGTTTTGGCAGCGTCGCCGACATATTCGAAGAGTTCTTTGGTGGTGCGTTTAGTGGGGGCAGTCGTCGGCAGCGGCGGGGTCCCAAACGAGGCGCAGACCTTCGGTACGATTTGAAAATTTCGTTTGAGGAAGCCGTCTTTGGCATTGAGAAAGATATTGAAGTAGAACGGCCGGCCATGTGTCCCTCCTGTAATGGCTCTGGGGCTGAACCGGGTTCCAAGCCAAAGCGCTGCCCTACTTGTGAAGGTAGTGGTGAGGTGCGTCGTGTTCAGCAATCGCTGTTAGGCTCATTTGTCAACGTAACGACCTGTCCTAGCTGTCGTGGTTCCGGCGAAATTATTGACACGCCTTGCACTACCTGCCATGGACATAAGCTGATTCAAGAAACACGCACGCTGACAGTAAAAGTGCCATCTGGCGTGGATAATGATACCCAGATTCGCCTGACTGGAGAAGGAGCGCCCGGAGTAGATGGGGGGCCTCCTGGCAATCTGTATGTCATCATCCGAGTTAATAAGCACAAGTTTTTTGAACGACGCGGTGATGATATTTGGATTGATTTGGAGATCAACGTGGCGCAGGCGGCTCTCGGCGATGAAGTAACAGTGCCAACGATTGATGGCGATACGACATTGACGATTCCACCTGGTACCGAGTCTGGTAAGGTATTCAAGCTGAAACATCAAGGCGTGCCAAAGCTGGATCGAAGTGGGCGTGGTGTTGATATGGGTCGCGGGGATCAGCATGTTTTGGTTCACGTTAGCATTCCAAATAAACTCACGGACGAGCAGCGAGACTTATTCAAGAAATTGGCTGGCACATTGGGTAAAGAAGTGATACCGCAGCGTGAACGCGGCTTCTTTGGTCATGTGAAGGATGCTCTGGGATTCTAAATGTATTGGCTTGAAGTAAGTGTGATCACAGATGGAGAAGGGGCTGAGGCAATTTCTGAAGCGCTCAAGCCTTTCGCACATCAAGAAAGTGTTGTGCTGGAGCAATTGGGAGACATGGAAGACCTGGACCCCAATGCGCTAGAGCCAGCAGTGACGGTTAAAATTTACGCCTCTGAGGAAAAAGATACACCTGAATACCGGCAGCGTATTGAGGAAGTTATTTATCAATATGGCCGTTTATACCCGCTGCCCCCACCCACATTCCGCAAACTGGAAGATCAAGATTGGGCCAATGCCTGGAAAGCCCACTATCAGCCATTTCGTATAGGCAATAAAATATGGATTCAGCCAAGCTGGCTTGATCCAAATGAGACGCCTGTTAACGCAGAAGGGGATGGGATACGTCCTGATGATGTGGTGTTGACATTAGACCCGGGCATGGCGTTTGGTACGGGTCTGCATCCCACGACGCAGATGTGTATGCGGGCGCTAGAGGCGATTGTGCAGCCAGGTATGACGGTTTTGGATGTGGGGACAGGCTCTGGCATTTTAGCGATTGCTGCGGCGAAATTAGGTGCGAGTCGTTTGTTGGCATTTGACACTGATATTTTGGCGGTGAAGGCAACGCAAGAGAATACAGCGCAAAATGGGGTGGCTGAGAAAATAGCGTTGTTTGAGGGTCAATTGGATCAGGTGGCTGAGAAGGGCTGGGACGTAGTGGTGGTTAATATTTTGGCGCCGGTAATTATCAGCTTGTTTGAGAATGATGGGTTGATGTCTTACGTGGCGGAGAACGGCCGTTTAATTCTCAGTGGTATTATTGAAGAGCAGGGGGCAGGGGTGGAAACGGCCGTTGCTCAGGCTGGCGGCAGTATTGTTGAGAAGCTGCAAGTGCGAGATTGGGTGAGCTACATCATTCAGCCTAGTTGAGATTCACTGAAATTAAGAAAAAAGAAAAGCCACTACGATTTTTTGTAGTGGCTTTTTTAATTTAAATAGTGATTAACGTCAGTTGATAGAGGCGTTATTCGTTATTTTGCTGGGGACGGCGGTTGCGATGGTAGCGGTAAGTAATGCGCCCCCGACCCAAATCATAAGGTGTCATTTCCAGGCGAACCCGATCTCCCAATAAGATGCGGATATAGTATTTGCGCATCCGACCAGAAAGATAGGCTAAAACCTGATGCCCATTATCCAATTCAA
>JACSSI010001173.1 GCA_014879345.1 Anaerolineae bacterium
CAACTGCCAGACGTTCTTGCCCAACTGCGGCTCAACCGTGATTTTATGTCCCAGGCGGTGGCGTGGCGTAGAGAAGTTTTTTGCCCATCAAGCGGAGATTACCTCACCGTGAAGCTAATGATCTAGTTACAAACCGGTGCGAAAGTGATAGTTAAAAAACAATCAAATAAGTTGCAATGGGGGAAACGGCCGTTGTATACTGAAAAAAATAAGCGGTCAGGACAAATATGATGATGAATACAGCGAGTATCCATTTTGACATACCAAAAGGTTTATTGCACAGCTTGAATCAAAGTGAAGCTGAGTTTGCGTCACAGGTTCGCTTGATGTCCGCCATGCAACTCTTTGAAGACCAAAAACTCACGCTGGGACAAGCCATCGAGTTAGCTAATATTAGCCGAGAGCAGTTTTTGCTTGAATTGGATAAATATAAAATCCCTGTCATCAACTATGATCCTGCTGATTTGGAGATGGAACTCAAAGGATTCGAGTCGTGAATGTCGTTGCCGATGCGTCTCCTTTGATTGCACTGGCGATTTTGCATCGGCTCGATTTACTAGACGCATTATTTATTGAAGTGCTTGTACCAACGGCCGTTTACCAGGAAGCGACACAACAAAACAAACCCCATGCCTCACAAATACAAAAGTTTATTCAAGACAAAGTAGTCGCCGTTTCAAACCAACTTGACGTACAAGAATTTAATAACGACGTGGATTTAGGAGAGGCAGAGGCGATAGCTTTGGCCTTGGAAAAAGGTATTGTCCGCATTTTGATTGATGATGCTAAAGGCAGACGTTTTGCTCAATCGAAAGGGCTACAACCGGTTGGTACGATTGGCGTGTTGTTGCAAGCCAAAAGGCAAGGATTGGTCTCTGAAATCAAGCCCTTGCTACAAACGCTAGTGGCAAATCGAATTCGCATCAGCCCTTTATTAGTTCAACAAACGCTTCATCTAGCAGGTGAAGACAAATAACATTCTCCAATAGCTCTCCAAAAACGTTATAATCTCCCCATGCAACTGCCAGACGTTCTTGCCCAACTGCGGCTCAACCGTGATTTCATGTCCCAGGCGGTGGCGTGGCAGAAGTTCCCCGCGCAGCCTGCCCGTTTCCAACCTGTGGAAGCTGAAATTGATGAGCGCATTATGACCGCGCTGCGCTCGCGGGGCGTGGAGCAGTTTTTTACCCACCAGGCAGCCGCGATAAACGCAGTAACCAACCACCACCACACCGTCATCGCCACCGCCACCGCCTCGGGAAAGTCCCTCTGCTACACTGTGCCAGTCCTGCAACGGCTGCTCGACCGGCCCAAAGGACGCGCCCTCTATCTCTTCCCGACCAAAGCGCTGGCCCACGACCAACTCGCCGAAACCGCCGCCACCATTGGCGCGGGCAAACTCCCCCTCGACGTGCATACCTACGACGGCGACACCCCCCAGAGTCGGCGGACGCAGGTGCGGCGGGCGGGCGGCATCCTCATCACCAATCCCGATATGCTGCACGCGGGCATCCTGCCCTACCATCCCACCTGGCGCGACCTGTTTGGCAATCTGGAATTTGTGGTGCTGGACGAAATCCACACTTATCGCGGCGTCTTTGGCAGCCATGTGGCGAACGTGCTGCGCCGCTTGCAGCGCATCTGCGAATTTTACGGCAGCTCGCCCCAGTTCATCTGCTGCTCCGCCACC
>JACSSI010001174.1 GCA_014879345.1 Anaerolineae bacterium
AAGGAGATGTACCATGTCAATAGTATACACTCAAAACAAGGTCGAGAAAAGCCCTGTCGATGTGCAATGGTTAACCAAAAAGGCTCGTATTTTGGTGGGAAACGTCATGCGCCATATGTACATGGATGCGGCCGAATGCAGCATCTTTCGTGAAGATATGATGCAGGAAGGATTGTCGTGGTTGTACCGCCATTACTATGTCGATGGTCACGACGAAGCCTATGCTTATGCCGCAGCCAGAACCAACCTCATCGGTTACGTGTTCGTCAACATCCGGGGCGGCGGTAATGGTCACCAATGGGAATTGTCCAAACAGTACCGTACCGACGACAACCTATCTGAGCCGGAATACATCGATGAAGACAGTCGCGGTGAGCGCACATTCCGGCTGCCAACCGCTCTTTACAAAAGGCGACCGGTGGAAGAGGCGGTCGAAGCCCGCGAAGCCGCCCCGGCAGAAGAAGAGCGTTGGCTCCAGTTTGAACGAGAAATCACCCGTATTCTGGCAGTCATGCGAGGCAAGCAGTGGCACCCCAACTCATTACGCCGCGCCGCCACTGCCTTGTGTGAAAGCGCCAAAGGCACCTCCAACTACAACATTGCCTGCATATTAGACCTGGATTGGCATACCACCACCGCCCTTATTATCCATTACCGCACACAGGTGAAAGCATTTCTCGAAATGTCGCCCCTGGCTCAAGGGCTGGTACGGGCCGAAGGTGAACTGCGGCTGTGCTGGTGGGATGAAGTCACCGAAGCAGCGCTGAACAGTGGTCAGAAGTTCATCGTCATTCTACCGTTTGGTGCGTTTACGGTTGGCTACTACCACAGTGCCAGTAAAGACAAGCATCTGGGTCGGATTCAGATGGGACGGCGTATCAATGGCCGGGTTGTCAATCGCTCGGTGCAGTTGGGCGAAGTAGGTCGCATCACCAAAGAATGCTTGTGGGATGGTGCGCAGCGGCTGCAAGCCAGGCTGGCGATAGTGGAAGGTTCAGCAGCGGTGGCCGCCCAGACGGTAGCGGCGTAAGCCCCATTCATGGCAATCGGAGCAGCGTCAGAGCCGCGCCCGGAAAGGGTTCGTGTCTGGCGCTGTTTTCGGTTCCGGGAGGAACAAAACATGCACACATTATTCGACCTGAAACAAATGTCCTCAGCCAGCCCGCGCCGCCTCATTCGAGATTTACCCCCCACAGAACAACCGCTCAACCGGCTGTATCATGCAGGCTCTCAGTCA
Source organism: Anaerolineae bacterium (assembly GCA_014879345.1). Taxonomy (GTDB): domain Bacteria; phylum Chloroflexota; class Anaerolineae; order Promineifilales; family Promineifilaceae. Next base: position 1,238 of record JACSSI010001174.1, read on the forward strand.
GTTTCCAATGCCGAACTCATTGCTGCTGTCTTGCAGACCAAAGATGCCCTGGATCTGGCCCACGACCTGCTGCAATTGGCCGGCGGCAGCTTGCTGCGTTTGCCCTATCTGACCCGTGTTCAGCTCAAGCAGCTTCCTGGCATCGGTGATGCGCAGGCGGCGCGGCTGCAAGCGGCCCTGGAATTGGGCAAGCGCGTCCTCATGGCTGAAACCGACGAGAAGCCCAGAGTGTCATCCCCGGCCGACGCCGCCAACTTGCTCATGTATGACATGATGAACCTGGAGCAGGAGCATCTGCGGCTCATTCTGCTGGATACCCGGAACCAGGTGCTAGAAATGCCCACCGTCTACATCGGCAGCCTCAATACCAGCGTGGTGCGTATTGGCGAATTGTTCAAACAAGCCCTGGTCTACAATGCCGCCGCCCTCATTGTTCTTCACAATCACCCGAGC
>JACSSI010001175.1 GCA_014879345.1 Anaerolineae bacterium
CACTTACAACACGTCAAAAAATATTTCCAACTACCCGGCGGCTGGCTGGGTGGCAAAAAATACGTCTACGCCGTCGATGGCGTCAGCTTTGATGTGGCGAAAGGGGAAGTATTCGGCCTTGTGGGCGAATCGGGCTGCGGCAAAACCACGCTCTCCCGTCTTATTCTCAAACTCGTAGACGCCACAGACGGCGTCATCACATTCAACGGCCAGGATTTAGCCGATCTAAACGGCACAGACCTGCGCGACCTGCGCCAACAAATGCAGATCGTCTTCCAAAATCCCATCGGCTCCCTCAGTCCGCGCCAACGGGTGCTCGACATCGTTTCCGAGCCGCTCAAAACCCATCGCAGCCTGAGCAAAGAGGAACGGCGTACCAAAGTAATCGAATTGCTGGAACAAGTAGGACTCGGCGCACAGCATCTCGACCGCTTCCCGCATGAAATGTCTGGCGGGCAGTGCCAACGAGTCGCCATCGCCCGCGCTCTGGCGCTGGAACCCAAACTGCTCATCTTAGACGAACCCACATCCGCCCTGGACGTATCCGTTCAGGCCCAAATCCTAAACCTGTTAGAAGATATTCGCCGCCAACAAGACCTCACCTACATTTTTATCTCTCACGATCTCAGCGTGGTGCAGCACATCAGTGACCGCATCGGTGTCATGTACCTGGGAAAACTGGTCGAAATCGGCAAGAGCGAACAAATATTTAACCATCCCTCTCACCCCTATACCCAAGCGTTATTAGGCTCCATCCCGGTTCCCGATGTCACCCATAAGCAAGAACTGGTGGTGCTAGATGGCAACGTCCCCAGCCCCACCAATCCGCCACCCGGCTGCCGTTTTCATACGCGCTGCCCCATCGCCCAAGCCATTTGCCGTGAAACGGAACCAGAAATGAAACAGGTAGAGCCTCATCAATTCGCTGCCTGTCATCTTATCGAGAAAACAAATTCGTAATTTGTAAACGGTCATCAGCGCCAGACAAACAATCGTCAACCCTGATAACCGTCTGCTGATCACTGTTTAAGAAGGAATATTATGTCAAGACTATTTGGAATCGCTGGCGTGCAAATGTCCGTCGTCCCGTGGGATGCCGACGCATCCGTCCAAAAAATGAACGACACCGTTCACCAAATCAGCCTCAACTTTCCCTGGGTCAATATGATCATTTTTCATGAACTGGCCGTCGCCGGACTCGTTCAATTTTCACCGCCAGAAAACCCGGCCGATTATCGCAAAAGTGCAGAATCCATCCCCGGGCCGCTAACCGATGCCCTCTGCGCCGCCGCCAAAAAAGCGCGGAAATGGGTCATCCCTGGTTCGATGTATGAACTGGACGGCGACAAACTATACAACACCGCCATCGTCATCAATCCAGCGGGTGAAATCGTCGCCAAATATCGCAAGATGTTCCCCTGGCTGCCCTATGAAGCTGGCACAGAAGCCGGTACCGAGTTCTGCGTCTTTGATGTGCCAGATGTGGGTCGCTTCGGCCTGTGCATTTGCTACGATTCCTGGTTCCCGGAAATGGCACGCAACCTGGCTTGGATGGGCGCTGAAGTCATCATCCACCCCACCATGACCCCCACCTCAGACCGTGAACTGGAATTGACGCTCAATCAGGCCAACGCCATCTTCAACCAATGCTACTTCATCGACATCAACGGCATTGGTCCCTGGGGC
>JACSSI010000110.1 GCA_014879345.1 Anaerolineae bacterium
TCCCCGGCTGGCACATCACCAATGACAAAGTTCTCTTGCCAAATGCTGTCAGGGCGCACGGTGGTGGCGTAGGTGCTTTGCTGGCGCAAAATCTCGTTGGAGCCAGGGGGGCGCAGTTCCAGTTTTGCCCCAGGAATGTGACGACCCTGGCGGTCTACAAGCTTTCCTGCCAGCGTACCCCAGCCTTCATACGGCACGAGCCACAAGGCGGGATTCCGGGCATCGGCGTATTCATTTTCGCCGACGCGCACTTCCATATGCAAGTGCGGCCCCGTCACCTCGCCTGAACTGCCTACACCTGCGATGACTTGTCCCTGCTCCACATAATCGCCCACTTGCACAAATAGTTCCAGCGTATGGGCATAAAGGGTGAATACATCTTTGCCCTGCCACTGCCAATCATGCTGAATAACGACGGTGTTGCCGTAATAATTGACGCCATTGCGTGGGCTGGGAAAGGGACCCGCATGGATGACGGTGCCGCTGCCAGCCGCCAACACGGGTGTGCCGGTTTCGTTGGGAAAATCGATGCCATGATGGATGCGGTATGGGGGTACGTCAGCGGCCTGTACATCGTTGCCGAAGGGATACCATTCTAAATCGTAGTTGCGGCTGCCAGAGGGGATGGGACGGATGAGCCAGTAATGGTCATCGGGATTGTAGGAGAGGGGGGCGGTCATGGGCGGCGGTCGCCACTCTTCGGTGCTGCGGGAGGCGGGGGCTTCGCCGCGCACGTAGTTTTGCCTGGCCTGGTCTGGGCTGAGGCCATCCCCGTCTGGCGTGGGAATGGTGTTGTCGATGGGAAGGGAAACGGCCGTTTCCACCCCAACCACCCCCTCTGCCACAACCACAACCACATCTGCACCCGCTTCAGCCATTTCTGTGGCTATTTCCGGGGCGACGGCGAGCGGAACGGCCGTTGGTAACACAGTTTCGCCGCCATTGCATCCTGACAAAAATACAACCGCAACGAGCGCGAAGAGCGCAAAGGGGAAAAGAAATAATTCGCGTTTCAAAGGGAAATTCATCTAATCGCCGAAAGTATCGGAGAATTCATTTGCAGCGTAGATTTGCAGCATCGCTTCTTGCCAGCTCAAATCCTGTCGGTTTTCAAAGTGACCAAAGCGAATGCCAGGGAAAAACGTGCGCCAATTGGCCTCAGCGGGAACCCGTTCCCAACCATAATCAGCCGCCAGATTGGTGAAATCGACGTAGTAGCCGCCCGGAATCGCTTCCTTCATAACGCCGCCTTCATCGTAGTATTGCGGCTCGTCGCCAAAACGGGCGCGAAAATCCCAGGCCAATTCGCGTAACGGCTCACCCTGGCTGCCATCCTGCGCTTGCGTGCGCACAAACACGCGCCAGAATGTTTCTAACGCGGCCTCTTCACGCACCACTTCCACTTTTGGTTCAAACGTCATCGCTTCCTGGTAGGGCAAATCGAAGGCGCGGCCTGCTTTGTTCCAGGTGCGCGGGTCAGTGCCTGGGATGTGGCGCTCGTCAATGGCCTCAAACATATTATCTAACTGCGCCAGATAATCCCAGCCCGTTTCTGTTTCTGTCCGCTGCCGCAGCGCCAGGAATGACTGGTCAATCTGGTCGCTGAGATAGGGTGACGGGGCATCAATTGGCATTTCAAACAGCACTACAGGTGGGCCACTGCTGGCGGGGCGTTTAATCGCTTCGGTGAACAATGGTTTGCTGGGATAACGGGCGTCTAAATGGGCGATGTGGTCGATTTGGGCTGGCGTGAGCGGATTGGATGTCCAGGCGGGGTCTTCTAAACGGCCGTTTAGCGCCAACGCCTGAGGAGCCACACCCCAACCACTGGGGCTGCCCGCCACCAAATAATGCTGCCCGTCCTTCTCATGCACATACACCAACGATTCCCCATTCGGCGACCACGCAGGGAACTTGCCCTGCTGCCCCAAACTCACAGGCTTACCATCGAGTCGATAATTCTCATCCAACGGCACGGCATAAACAAGCGGGAAGCCAGCCCCATCATCATAATAGGCCAGATAACGGCCGTTTGGTGAAAAAGCAGGTTCGTCTTCATAGCCAGCGGGGGAGCCAGTCAAGTTAATAGCCGCTTCATCCGTCACCTCATTGAGCGACATCAGGAAGATGTCTTTGTTGCCGCTGCGCCAACTGGTGAAGGCAATGTGACGGCCACCCGGCGACCAAACCGGCGCAAAATCAGGCGCGGCATTTTCCGTCAGGCGGAAAGGTCCTTCACTGCCATCAGCCTTGACGATGTAGATGTCTAAATTCTCATCACGATACGATTCAAACACCAGCCACTGTCCATCCGGCGACCAACTAGGCCCGCCGTCAAAGGCCATGTTATTCGTCACGCGGCGCAGGTCGCCTTCATCCACGTCAAAAACATAAATTTCCCAGTTACCATCCCGCCGCGAGGTAAAGGCAATCTGCCGCCCATTGGGACTCCACGACGGGTCACGGTCTTCGGCGGGATGCTGCGTCAGGCGAATCGGTTCAGCCTGCCCCACGGGCATCACATAAATATCACTGTTGCCTTCATTATTCCAGGTAAACGCCACGCTGCCGCCCGTTTGCAGCGGGTCAGGGGTCGGCCACGGCGTCAGGCGCACGTCGATGGTAGGGCGCGGGGTAGGCGTGGCGGTTACAGGCATAGGCGAGGGGGTAGCGATGATCACCCGAGGCAAAGCAGCCTCCACTTCGGCTGCCACCTGATCGGGGCGTTGTTCCTGCCAGGTGACAAAACTCAAAATAAGGAGGACGGTGACACTGAAAACGGCCGTTGCCAGACGTACAGAGCGTTTACCACTTTGTCCAGAACGGGGTACACGCGGCGCAACCAGTGCTTTGGCTGGCGGTTTGGGTCGATGGATAAACACATACCAACGCGCCCGCCACACCGTCCATTTAGACCCCCAACGACGGCGTAACCTGGCTCGACGCGGCGCTGACGCCTCCCAGCGTGCCTGCCAAAAGCGGCGCGTCTTATTGGCAAACCACACCAGCACCGGCCTGACAAAACGTGCCCCCACCCAGCGCAGCGGTCTAATAACCAGAAGCCGGAACGGCCGCCAAAATAACAGGAAGAGCCACATCAACAGCTTGCGAATCGCCAGCCCCACCCGCCCCAAAAACCGCTTGATCGGCGGCAAAATAGAGCTGCGGACGCCTTCCCACAACCAGGACACAGGCAGCCAGAACGGCATCGTCATAATCCAAATTGGTTTCCAAACAATCCAGGTGAGAAGTGTACGTAAAGCCAGCCCCAATCGGCCCAAAAAGCGCCAAATTGGTCTGGTAAGGGGAGCCGTCACCTGGTCTAGTTTAGCCAGAAAACGGAGGACTACTCGAACGGGGTATCCGAGCAACGCCCAAATTTGTTGACCTGCTCGTCTCAATCGCTTGTCCATGTTCCTGCCAGTTTAACATGACATAAAAATTAGTCAACAGAAACAGGGGTGTTTGGTTGAGGTAATACAACATGGATAGGCGATTTTAGAATAATGACAGGTAACGGGTAGCGAGTGGCAAGTATACCTGCCACCTGCAACTTGCGATCACTTTTAAAGGAAGCAATGAGAGCCACAACTCTCTGTTTGTAGCCATCTGTGAAGCTTGTTACAATCCCAACCGAAAATCTCCCTTTTTTACGTCCTGGAGGCTGCATGTCTACTGTTTCAAAAACAACCGAACACGGCACAGTCGGTGACTCACTCCCTGAAAATAGCTCAGCGACTGTATCAGCACCCCCAACAACGTTCCGTGATACGCTGCGAATGTTGACGGTGTTGTTCAAAATGCGCATTGTGGTGCTGCTGTTAATGGCGGCTACGGGCGGCGCGTTTATGGCGGCTGAAGGTTGGCCTGGTGGCTCTACCCTGGCGTTGGTCTGGATTGCAGGCGGCATGGCGGCCGCGGGTTCCTCTTCTTTTAACCAGTATCTGGAGCGTCACAAAGATGACAAGATGGGACGCACCATGAAGAAACGGCCGTTAGTCAACGGTGAGATTCCCAATCCAAAATGGGTTCCCTGGGTAAGCGCTCTTCTCATTCTACTTCCGGTAGCCATCACCTTTACCTTCAACAAACCACTTTCATTTTTCCTGGCGTTGGGTGCCTTCATTTACGTCTTCATTTACACCATCTGGCTGAAGCCGCGTACCTTGCTCAATATCGTTATTGGCGGAGCGGCTGGTAGTGCGGCCGTCTTGAGCGGCAGCGCTGCTGCTGGTTACTGGAACAGTCCCGGTGCCTTGATTTTAGCCCTCATCTTGTTCCTATGGACGCCGTTCCACTTCTGGAGCCTAGCGATCATGTACCGCGACGATTACGCCAAAGCTGATGTGCCGATGCTGCCCGTCCACACCACGCCCAAACAAGCCGCCTGGTGGACAATGAGCCACACCGCCCCAACCTGTCTTTTTGGTCTGCTTTTAGCTGTTTTCCCCTTTTTAGGTCTGGCTTACCTCATTCCCATGTTGCTTATTTCTGCTGACCTGTTTTGGCGCAATGTAAAGCTCATCAAAGACCCCTCCAAAGAAAATGCACGGGGGCTGTTCATGTCATCCAACTACTATTTGACGGTGTTGATGTTGGCAATTTATATTAGCTCGGTACTGCCCTCACCATTTTAGATTGACGATTGTGGATTTTGGATTGACGATTGGCAATGCTGACGGTTACGCTCTATACGAAAGATGGCTGCGGCTTGTGTGATGAGGTTAAAGCTGAACTGGCTGAGTTGGCTCAGGCATTTCCCCACAAGCTGCAAGAAGTAGACATAACAAAAGATTCTGACTTATTTGCTCGTTATCGCTTTACGATTCCAGTCGTCAAAATGGGGGAGCAAACATTGAAAGCGCCGATTTCAAAAAGCCAACTCCAAACCGCTCTTCAAAATGAAAGTAAAAAATAATTTACCGCAAAGAACGCAATGGTTTTCTTCGATTTTCTTTGCGTTCTTCACGCACTTTGTGGTTCACTTTTTAGCTGATGATTGACGTTCTCTGTGTCGGCCATGCCGCCTACGACCTCACCTTTGCCGTTCCCCATCACCCCGCCCCTGACGAAAAAACGTTTGCTACCAGGTTTGCTGGCTGCGGCGGTGGCCCAGCCGCCAACGCGGCCGTCACTGTGGCTAAATTAGGCGGACGCAGCGCCTTTGCTGGTTATCTGGGCCAGGATATGTACGGTGATTTGCATTTAGCTGAACTGGCAGAGGCTGGCGTCGATACGTCGCTGGTCGTGCGTGGCACAAATCCAACGCCACTTTCCGTTATTTGGGCAAAGCCAGATGGCAGGCGTTCCTTAGTTAATTATCGTGGCGAGACAAGGCCACAATCAAAGACCTCCGAGGTTTTAAAAACCTCGGAGGTCTGGTTACCCAAGGTCGTTCTGTTTGACGGCTGGGAGCCGGATATGTCATTACTGTTGGCACAATGGGCCGCAGAACAAGGCATCCCGACGGTGTTGGACGCGGGTTCTGTGCATCGTGGCACGGTGTTGTTAGCGAGTAAGGTGGATTATTTGGTGACGTCTGAAAAGTTTGGACTGGAATTTACGGGAGCGGCAGATGTGGAAACGGCCGTTTCTCAGCTCAGTCAGGTGGCGGAAACGGCCGTTATCACCCTGGGCGCTCGTGGTCTCATTTGGCAAAACACGGCCGGTTCCGGTTTCCTGCCCGCCTACCCCGTCCAAGCCGTCGATACCACCGGCGCTGGCGACACCTTTCACGGCGCTTTCGCCTACGCCCTCGCCCAAGCCATGCCCTGGTCTGACCTTCTGCGCTACGCCAGCGCTGCCGCCGCCCTCTGCTGCACGAAACACGGGGCGCGACTAGGCATACCAACCAGCGCAGAGATCACAACCTTGCAGCGTGTTCAAAGCCAACAGTCCGCATGAAGTATCCGCAAAACTGGACACGTTTGGTTAAACAGTGAAATTAGTCTCCTAAAGTGGCGACCATAATAGCTTTGATCGTGTGCATTCGATTCTCAGCCTGGTCAAATACTATCGACATTTCAGACTCAAACACCTCTTCGGTCACTTCAAGAGCGTCCAGCCCGGTCTTTTCGTAGATATCTTCCCCCACTTTGGTTTCGCGGTTGTGGAAGGCAGGCAGACAGTGCATAAACTTAACATTGGGATTGCCCGTCTTATTCACCACGTCCATGTTGATCTGGTATGGTTTGAGTAATCCAATACGTTCATCCCAAACCTCTTTTGGTTCACCCATGGAAACCCAGACGTCGGTGTACAGGTAATCCACATCCTTCACACCTTCTTCCACGCTTTCGGTCAGGGTCAGACGGGCACCAGTTTGAGCAGCAATTTCACAGCAGATAGCTACCAGTTCATCTTCCGGCCACAGCACTTTTGGCGCACACAGGCGCACGTCCATGCCCAGCTTGCAGCCCGTAACCATGAGTGAGTTGCCCATATTGTTGCGGGCGTCACCCAGGTAACAGTAAGCAATCTCATTCAGTTGCTTGGGGCTATGCTCCATCATTGTCAGGATGTCACAGATCATTTGGGTGGGGTGGAACTGGTCGGTGAGACCGTTCCACACCGGCACACCCGCATACTCAGCCAGGATTTCCACCAACTCTTGCCCAAAGCCGCGATACTCGATGCCGTCATACATGCGGCCCAATACGCGGGCGGTGTCTTTCATCGATTCTTTGTGGCCAATTTGGGAGCCAGATGGCCCCAGGTAGGTAACGTGAGCCCCCTGGTCATAGGCGGCTACTTCAAAAGCGCAGCGGGTGCGGGTGGAGGTTTTCTCGAAAATGAGCGCAATATTCTTGCCCTTGAGCCGCGGCTGTTCGTAGCCGCCGTATTTGGCCGCCTTGAGGTCAGCCGACAGTTTAAGCAAGAATTTCAGTTCTTCGGGGGTGAAATCCAGTTCTTTAACAAAACTGCGATTACGTATATTGAAAGCCATTCTAATTCTCCTATAGGTACAATAATTTATATTCATGCTCGTAGTGACTGTTTCAGTGGGTACTACGAACCAAATGACTTAAAAGATAGGGCTATTGGGGAAAAAGACGTCGATGCTACAACAAATGAAAATCACAACCTCCGGGAAGCCTCATAATCCTCCCGGAGGTTTCTTTATTCTCCGCACCTCTGCGGTTTTATTTTCAGAGGAATTTCAGGGTACAACAACTTTTAGCCCACCAGGTACAACTTGCATGGAAATGGGTGTGCGGCCCGTATACTCCCCGTCTGTCCACACCGGCTGATCTGGATCAGTGTCGATAGAAATTTCTTTGCCCTGCATAATAAAACTGTTCGCGGTTTTGGTATCGAGATGTACAACGCGCTCCCCAGCCGCAACCAACGATTTAATGCTTTTGTTATCTAAAATAAAGAGTTCTAACAAGCCATCATCTGGCTTGGAAACTTTTCCGGTAACAGAAATGCCCGTACCAGCTTTGGCAGCGTTTACCACATACACTTTGCTTGCCAAAAATTCTTGCGCTTCGCCATCGATGACAACGTGATATTTGAATTCCTTCTGTTTTTTTTCGCGGGAACGATGGTAGGCGTTGATAGCATAGGCAAAAGTGCCATATTTGTCTTTGTCTTCGCGGCTGGTTTGTTCTTCCGGCTCAATGCCTACGTATAGACGCTGGACAAAATAGTTGTCGCCCATTTTTACAACGTCAATGTTACGCAGTTGCGCCGCTGGGCTGCATAACAGTTCTACAGCCGGTTTCAATTCTTTGGGCGTACCCAACTCGGTAGCAAAGCCATTGCCTGTGCCACCAGGAAGCACACCCATAACGGCCGTTGTCCCCATTATTCCATTTGCAATCTCATGTTGTGTGCCGTCACCACCGTAACCAGCAACCAAATCGGCTCCATTCTGCGCCGCCTCTCGGGCTTGCGCCGTCGCGTCACCATACTTCTTGGTAACACTGATCGTCCATTCCACATCATCATATTGATGGAATACATCATTGAGAACGTTTAATATCGGTTCGTTTTTGCCTGAGGCGGGGTTAACCACCACATGGATTTTTTTGTATGGACTGTTAGACATATGAAATACCCCCTTCTTTTTGAATCGCCATCAACTGAAACAATGAAATCACAACAACAACTTCATTACTTCTCAATCAATACAGAACCTGACAAAACAACATAGTCTTGTCAGGTTCTATACTGCCTCATTTACGAGCGCTGCCGGAAAGCTTGCACAATCATAATAATACCGCCAATAACACCCCAAAGAGCGGCTACCCAGATCATCGTCAAACCCATACCTGGCAACGTGTAGTTTCCTATCAAGATCAAACCAAAGATGATACCTACCACACCGAGAATACCAAGGCCCCAGCCGCCACCTTTAAAAGCCAGGATCAGTGCAAAAATGCCTTGCATCAAACCCCAGATACCCAAAACCAACACAAAAATCTTGGGCAGCGTCACACCTGCGGCTATCGGATACATCAAAATGTAAGCACCAGCTATGATGCTGATAACGCCCATGATCAATTTCCACCCCCAACCGGTGTGGTCAGTGAACATGTGTACCAGATCCATAATACCGCCGATCAGCCAGTAAATACCCAGCAGAGCCACCAATATCTGGTAGGTCTCCACCTTTGTTTTTGCCGGTGCCCACAATAAGATGGCGCCAATAAGAAGGGCAAAACTGCCCTGGAGCAGCAAAAGCCACCAGGGGCGTGCCTTTGTTGCTATTTCTGTTGCTGAACTTGATGTTGTTGTCACAATTTTTCTCCTTAAATTTATGTTAATTCGTTGCAAATGTTAACTGCTAAGGTCATTTTATATTTCATCTACGGCGAGAACGGCCGTTAACATTTCTTCATTTGTCTACTTGTAAAAGTGGCGCCATTTGGTCAATACAGACTACAACAGCCAAAATTAATAAATCATCAATTTCATAGAAAATTTTGTTAATCTACGAGTTGACTCAAATAAGATACCTAATGACAGCGCTGGTTAGACTTATGTCAACACTGCCATTAGGCTCCTCGAACAAAAATGTCAAACGTTAATTTTGGATGATCCCTAACTGGAGTCTGGCGAAAATTAAATTTCAGTCGAGCGTAGCAGGGGCGATTCGCGAACCGCCCCTACCATAGAGGAAATGGAAAAACGCCAGTGTCCAGCCCCTAACTGTTTGGTGCTAATATCCTTCGTAACCTGGAACCCGTTTACGGCCAACACCACCACCGTAAGACACAATATCTGCAAACACCATAATGCCAATCCACAACCAGTCCCAGCCAGTCACGCCGCCGGGAGCCACAATAATATACATAATGGTTGTCCAGGGCAGAAAGATAATGCCCAGAATCGGCCAAATCCAATAAGCAACAGGCCAATTACTGAAAGCAGCTTGCCAGCGTAGTGGTTGAAAAATCCACCAAAACGCGCCAAAAATACGGGGGCCAAGTAAAACGAGCGCTAAAAATGCACAACACATAGTAATCTCTCCTTGAATAGAACACTTGGGGAAACGGCAGCCCGTTTCCAGTTAATAAAACATATGAAAATATTGAGACGATATCTGCTAATGAACCATTTGTCTCTTAGGCGGCTTTTGCCCGGCTGCGACGCAAGAACACCTTAATCACCTCATCAACAAGCAGCAAGCCCACAGCAAAACCGATGCATAGGAGCCACTGATTGCCTGTTAATTGTGCCAAACCAAGGAAGCGGGGGAACCCTAACTCCACCGGCACAATCATGAACAATAATGCTAACCCGTAAAGCATCAATTGGTGACGATCATGTAAGACATCCCGATTGAACGCGCTGTTGGTTTCACTGCGGCAACTGAAGGCCACAATCACGTTATACAGCGAAAAAACGACAAATCCCATGGAGGCCACCACAGCGGCTCCAGCCGGAGCATAAGCCGCTTCCAGAACTAAAGTGCCAATCGTCATGAGCAAACCGAGGAAGATAACACGTGCCCACTGCGAACGCGAAAGCACCGGTTGGCTAAGGGGGCGCGGCTTGCGTTCCATCAGCCCTGGCTGCGGCTTGTCAAAGCCCAGCGCCACCGCCACAGGCACCTGCACCAGAAAGTTGATCCACAAGACAACCGCTGGCGTAAATGGCACACCGCCAGCAATGACAAAAAATGCTGCCCCCAGATAGGAACCAATAAAAGCCACCAAAGCTGCCATCTGGAAGCGAATGTAATTGGATAAGTTATCGTAGATTGCCCGGCCAAATTCAACAGCCTTAACAATCGTAGCAAAATTATCATCCGTCAGGATCATGACGGCCGCACCCTTTGAGACTTCAGTACCGGTGATGCCCATTGCCACGCCGATGTCCGCCTTTTTGAGGGCGGGGGCATCGTTGACACCATCACC
>JACSSI010001176.1 GCA_014879345.1 Anaerolineae bacterium
TTAAGAAGAAAACGGCCGTTATTGATCAACCAATCCCCATGTTGAGGCAAGTGGCCGCTGATGCCAGCCGCTGCGTGCAGTGCGGCATTTGCGGCTACAACTGCCCAGTCGGCATAGAAGTGCGCGAATATGCGCGGCGCGGCCAAAATGTCACCGACAGCCGCTGCATTACCTGCGGCGCGTGCATTGAAAAATGTCCGCGCGGCACCTTGCGCTGGGGGCCAGCCATCCTTATTCGCAGCGACAACTCCCTGGAGATCAACCCCAATCAACTATGAAACAGTACCTCATCATCGGAAATGGCGCGGCCGGTTTAAGTGCCGCTGAAGCCATTCGACAGCGTGATCCGCAAGGCCGCATTACCATCATCACCAACGAACCCCATCTGTTTTACTCGCGTCCCGGTATTGCCTATCTGGTGTTGGGTGAAGTGTCTGAGAAGCAGCTTATTTCGCGCCAGGCCTCCTTTTACCGCGAAAATCGGCTTGAATTGCTACACGCGCACGTGGTTGAACTGAATCTGGCTCAGCAAACCATCAGCCTGGAAAATGGCAAACGGCTGGCCTATGATGTGCTTTTGCTGGCAACGGGTTCCACCGCTGTGCCAGCCTCTTTCCCCGGCGGCGATCTGCAAGGCGTGCTCACCTTCGACACCCTCAACGATGCCCGGGAAGTTATCAAACGAGGACGGAAAGCGAAAACGGCCGTTGTCGTGGGTGGTGGTATTACCGCTTTGGAACTGGCCGAAGGGCTGCGCCACCAGGGCGCGAAAACCCATCTCTTGCAGCGGGGCAGACGGATTTGGTCTCGTCTCTTTGATGAAATGGAATCGGCCATTATCGAGGAACAAATCCGGCACGAAAAAATAGAGATTCATTATCATGAAAACATCACCGAAGTCGTGGGCAAGCGGGGCAAAGTCGCCAGTGTCAAACTTGAAAGCGGGGCGTCATTAAAATGTCAGGTGGTTGGCGTGGCGATTGGGGTGCGGCCTAATGTTGGTCTGGTCAACGGGCTGCCTGTCAATCAAGACCAGGGTATTCTGGTGAATCCCTATCTGCAAAGCAATGTGCCTACCTTGTTTGCCGCCGGTGATGTGGCCCAAGTGTATGACCGCTGGACACAGGCTTACCATCTGGACATTCTGTGGCCGAGCGCCATCAGTGAAGGACGCGCCGCCGGGCATAACATGGTAGAGATTGCAAACGGCCGTTCTCCCAATCTCAGCTATCAAAAAGGCACACCGTTTAATGCGGCACTGTTATTTGGTGTTCATGTCACCATCATGGGGCGAATGGGGCAGCAGGTTGACGCTGGGGAAAATGTGTCGCACCTGTCACGCGGTTCCAGCCACGTCTGGACGGCGCCATTTACCACACGCACCCAGTCAGCCTGGGACAAAAAAGGGCCTCATTCGGTGCGACTGGTGGTGGCGAACGGCCGCATCGTGGGGGCGCTGCTCATGGGCAATCAGGCCCTGGCTGATCCGCTGCGGGATTTAATTGAGCAGGAAATAGACATCAGTGAGTATGAGGCGGATTTGTTTCGGGAAAACGGCCGTTTGCCTGAAATCATCCTGGAAATTTATCAAACCAAACAGTCTGGAGAATAACGGGTGCGGTTTAAAGTTGTGTATGAGACTACAAAAGTCTCCTCAAATTTAATGCCAATTAGTATTGGC
>JACSSI010001177.1 GCA_014879345.1 Anaerolineae bacterium
AGTTGGGCAAAATCAGAACGGCCGTTTCCCATCCCCCTCGCCGCAATCGCAGATACCAGTTCCCCACTTTTCAGGTAGAACACATCAACGGGCTGCGCCAGCGACCCCGCGTCCGTCAGCCGTTGTCCCAATTCTAGCGCCAGGCGGCGCAGAGCCGGCCAGGCCGCGCCCACGTAAAAGAGCGCCGCCTCTCGATTCGGGGAGAACTTTTGCGCCCAGCCCAGCAGCAGTTTGAAGATGGGGCGCAGCAGCGGGTTGAGCGATTGGCTGGTGCGGGCGATTAAGGCATCTCGCTCTTGGGCCAGTTTGGCTTGTTGTTGGAGCGCGTCTCGTTCTGGATGAGAAACGGCCGTTTTCAAACTCAACAACACCGGCAGCGGATCATCAGACAGGGTGGGCGCGGCGAAATCCAGGTTATAAATCTGATGGCCGTATGCCTCCAAATATTGCTGGAATTCAGCCATGACGGCGGGATGGGCGGCCAACAGCTCAAGCAGCCCAGACGCTGGCGTGTTTAGCACCTGTTCCCGCAGCGCATCGGTCTGGTCGATTTTTCTGGCGATGGCTTCCAGTTTTGCCTGGGCAACGGCCGTTTTCGAGGGATAGCCGCGCAAAAAAGAGCCGCTGGTGAGCCGTTTGCCTGTCACGGCCGCCTTCAAAAACCGATCCAGCGCCGCATCCGAGGTACGCGCCAGTCCCAGCGGCACAGCGGCGGCAAACCAGTAGACCGCATCCTCATGCGCCAGTTCCCGGATGCCGCGCAGCAGGTCTTCATCCGAGGCTGCGGCCAAATCGACCTGTTTCCACTGCGCGATAACCGCCAGATAACGGGGCAGCGACTCGTTTTCCCAGCGCGGGATGAGATGGCGGATCATCTGCGGCAGCACCCGCACGTATACCTGCACTATCGACGGAATAATCTCAGGGTTGAACTTAAAGCTGACTGTGCTGTAGGCATAGCCGTTGATGGTAGCCGCGAATGGTGGATCGACAAAATCCCACATGTTAATCTCAATGCCGCTGAGTTCTCCTATATAAGAAGCGAGTGAATTCATTGACTCGTCCAGCCCTTCTTGCACATACAGTTCGTCAAACAGGGGCGACAGCGGCTCCGGCATATGCTCGACCACCTGCCGTCGCATCCAAATGGTGTTCGGGCGGGGCGGTTCCCAGGTCACATTTTTGAGCGGCGCGGGCGGCAGCTTGGTGATGGGACGCGCTTGCAGAATGCTGATTGCGCCGTCTGCCAGCGCCCATTCGATGTCCATCGGCATACCGTAATTTGCTTCGATTTGTGTGCCAAGTTTTGCCAGGGAAACGGCCGTTTTGTCATCTAAAACAGGCTGGGTTTGTTGGGCTTCTGGGACGGGTTGGTCTGTTGTCCCCGTTTCCGTGCGCACCGTCATCACCGTCTTCGTTCCCGTTTCACGAGAGTGGACGCGCCAGGTCGATTTATCCACAATCACCGTATCGGGGTTAACCAGCCCGCCCACAATCGCCTCGCCCAATCCCCAGGTGGCATTGATGACGGCGTGATCACGCTCCCCATCAACTGGATTGGCGGTAAACAAGATGCCCGACGCTTCAGCCGGAACCATTTCCTGCACCACCACTGCCAGACTCACCGTCGCCGGGTCAATGCCTTGCTTGAGACGGTAGGCAAGCGCCCGCGCCGTCCA
>JACSSI010000111.1 GCA_014879345.1 Anaerolineae bacterium
ATATTTAGTTTTAATAAACAACTAATCCAACACAATCACAACATCTCAGGTAAATTGTGCCAACCAACCCTATATCAATCTAGATTAAAACTGATAAGTTGTTTTTTTGGATAAATTACACAAATATCCTCCTTCATTTTGTTGACAAACTGTTAACATTGTGTAAGAATGTAACCGGTTACGTAACCGCTTACGTAACCGGTTACATTGAGCATTAACTAAGGTTATGACGAAACAAACTTCATCCATCACCATTCGGGATATTGCACGGGAAGCAGAGGTTTCAGTAGCGACAGTCAGCCGTTATTTAAACCAGAACGCATTCGTATCACCAGACCTCTCGGACAGAATCCAGGAAGTAATGGATCAGTTGGATTACATTCCACAAGCTACAGCACGTCAGCTTGCCATGCGCAAGAAAAACACCATCGGCCTGCTCGTTCCCAACATGCACAACAACTTTTTTGCTGCTCTCCTGGCTGGCATAGAAGGGGAAGTAAGCAAGCACAATTATAATTTACTAGTAGCCACGTGTCGTATGAATCAAAAAAGCGGGTATCAGTTTCCCTTAGGCAGCCATAACACGGATGGCATGTTGGTATTTGCTGACAGTCTTAGCGACAAGCAGATCGCGCAGCTCCATGAACGTCAGTTACCTCTCGTTTTAATACATAAATCTCCATCCGGTAACATAAAAATCCCCACAGTCACCATTGAAAACAAAGCCGCTACCAAAAAACTTATTACACATTTAATAGAAGAACATCACCGCAAACACATACTTCTAGTACGCGGTTCCGAATATCAAGAAGATTCTTACTGGCGCGAAGTTGGGTTTAAAGAAGCACTCTTTAGTCACAATATTCCTTTTGATGAAAACCTTGTTATCCGAGGCTCCTTTGAACGGGAAGTGGCATACAAATCAATGAAAGCTTTTTTAGAAGACCCCACTCACCCCAAATTTGATGCCATTTTCACCGGAGACGATGATGCGGCCGTTGGCATTTATGATGCCCTAAAAGAACATGGCATTCGCATCCCAGAAGATGTCAGCGTTGTCGGATTCGACGATTCACAGATTGCACCATTCCTCACGCCTCCCTTAACAACAGTCATCGCCCCAACTGAAGAAGTAGGGCGTTCTGCTGCTGAACAACTATTTTGTTTATTAAACGGGAGCGATCCGGCTCTCGTTACATTGCATACCACCGAAATCGTACTTCGTAGCTCATGTGGGTGCAGTATGAATAACACGATCACTTAAATTAAAGGAGGTGATTGCGACAATAAGGTCAGAGTGGTATTTCAGTTTTAACAGAAAATGTTTTATATCAATCCTAAAAACAAGGAGAAAAGAAGAAAATGCGTAAGTCAATTTTTGTTTTGTTAGCGATTTTGTTAGCCGCCAGTATGGTGCTGGTAGCTTGTGGTGGTGGTGCTGAACCAGCCGCAACCGCAGTCCCTGCCGCAGAAGAAGCTGTTCAAGAAGAAGCCGCAGCCGTAGAACCGACCGCAGAAGCAGTCGTCGAAGAAGCTGAAGCAGCTGTAGAAGAAGTTGCAGAAGAAGTAGCAGCTGAAGAACCGACCGCAGAAGCAGTCGTTGAAGAAGCTATGGGCGATAAAACCCAGATTCGTTGGTTCGTTGGCCTTGGCACTGGCACAAACCCAGAGCAAGTTGCCATTCAAGAAGAAGTAGTAGCTGACTTCAATGCGTCTCAGGATCAAATCGAACTGGTTCTGGAAATTGTTCCGTATGACAGCGCCCGTGACACCCTGGCAACCCAAATTGCTTCTGGTAGCGGTCCTGACATCATCGGCCCTGTGGGTTGGGGTGGTTCCAATGCTTTCTACGGCCAATGGCTGGACATTGCTCCCCAAATCGAATCTTCCGGTTTTGATCTTTCCGTTTTCGACCCGGCTTTAGTAGAGTTTTATCAGACTGAAGAAGGTCAGGTTGGTTTGCCTTTTGCTGTGTTCCCCGGTGCCATGTACTTCATCCCCGAAATGTTTGACGAAGCTGGTTTGGCTTACCCGCCCCAGAACTATGGCGACCAATATGAACTAAATGGCGAAATGGTTGACTGGAACTGGGAAACCGTAACCGAAGTTGCCAAACTGTTGACTGTTGACGTCAATGGCTTAAATGCCACAGAAGATGGCTTTGATCGCACTCAAATCGTGCAGGTTGGCTACAGCCCACAATGGCAGCATCCAAACTCCACAGCCACCTTCTATGGCGGCGCTGCCAAAATTTTTGAAGGTGATGCCCCAGGTTCTTACGAATCTGCCATTCCAGACAGTTGGAAAGAAGCATGGGCTTGGTGGTATGATGGCATGTATGGTGAACAACCTTTCATCGCCAGTGGCCCTCTCTCTGGCGCTCCTGAATTTGGCAATGGCAACGTGTTCAATGCTGGTAAAGCTGCCATGGGCTTGACCCAAACCTGGTACACCTGCTGCTTGGGTGAACTGCGTGACGCTGGTGTTGAATTCCAGATGGGTATTCAACCGGCAATGGCCGACGGCACTGTTCAGGGTCGTATTGACGCCGATACCTTCCGTGTCTGGAAAGGTACCGCCAATCCCGAAGCCGCCTTTGCTGTGTTGAGCTACCTCATCACCGATGGTGGTGACAAGTTGCTGCCCATCTATGGGGCTATGCCAGCTATCGCTGAAAAAACAGATGCTTTCTTTGAAGTAAAAAGCGCTGATTATCCGTTTGTGACCCCGGAAAGTTGGGATGTATTTGTCCAAGGTTTGGCTTATCCCGATACACCCAGTGCCGAACAATATCTGCCCAACTGGACAGAGTCTTTTGCTCGCATTCAGACCTTTGGTGATTTGCTTAACAATACTGAAGATGTCGATTTCGATGCTGAATTCGACAAATTGCAGGAAGATTTGACCGCAATCTACAATAAACAGTAATGTGGTTTGTTGATTGATGGAGGGCGGGTCAAGAAACACTCTTGACCCGCCCTTTTCTAGAGGAGAAGAGAGATCATGTTTGAAGAACTGAATCGCGGTATAAGCATACCTTCCCCTAAAGCATATCGGGAAATGACTCCTATCAAACGGCGTGAAATGCGCGAGGGGCTGCTGTATATCTCGCCCTGGTTAGTAGGCTTTTTCCTGTTCACGTTTTTGCCAATTATTGCCAGCCTGATATTTAGTTTTACCAATATATCTATTATGGATGGCATTTTAAATGCCCCTGAATTTGTAGGGCTAAGAAATTACATTCAACTATTTAATGATCCACAGATTTGGACAGGTGGTGGCAGCGGTACTTCCGGCTCTTTGTGGATTACCATAAAATTTGGCCTGATTGCTTTGCCTGTTGGTATTTTGCTGCCCTTAGGTATTGCTGTGCTGATGAACAACCCTAATCTAAAGGGATCTATGTTTTTCCGCTCGGCATTTTATATGCCTTATATTATCCCTTTCGTAGCAGCCATTTTCCTTTGGGGCGGCATGTTAAATCCTGAAACGGGTTGGATTAATCGCAGTTTGATGGCAATGGGTGTACCGAGATCCATGGTGCCTAATTGGGCTAATGATGTCGTTTGGGTATATCCGACTTATGTGATTATGGGAATTTGGGGTATTGGCAATGCCATGCTCATTTTCATTGCTGGGTTACAAGGGGTGCCAACTTCTCTTTATGATGCGGCCAAAGTAGATGGCGCCAATAGCTGGCAGACGTTTAGAAATGTTACTTTTCCCATGATCTCGCCTGTGATTTTTTATAATCTGGTTTTGGGCGTCGTTGGTCTTTTCCAATTTTTCTTAGTGCCCTTGGTGGTAAATAATGGTACTGGTCGTCCTGGCGGGGCGACAATGTTTTACAACCTTTATTTGTATAAGACCTTCTTTACGTTTCAGAATATGTCCTATGGCGCGGCGATGGCCTGGCTTTTATTTGTAATGATTCTCGTTGTTACTGTATTTTTGTTTGGTACGGCAAAATACTGGGTGTATTATGCCGGAGAAGGCCGGTCTTAAGGAGAACGCATATTATGAAAAAGTTTAATTTCCGTTCCGCTTTAAGTGCGACGATTGTTACTGGTCTTACTATTTTGTTGCTACTTTTGTTTCTCTCTCCATTTGCTTTTATGGTTTCTACCTCTTTGAAAAATCAAGAGCAAATTACAGTTTTGGGAGCACCGATTTGGCCCGCTAAACCGGCTACGTTTGAATACAATGACAAGGAATTTGATGGGTATACTGTACCCATGAATACATGCGAGGGCAGTGAGGATGACAATTCTGAGCAAACCTTGATCCTTATTAAAAAGGGGCGGCAGGAGAGTACCTTTGCTGATCCTAATAATCTGGAGCGTGGCGAGTTTTTATGTGCAGTTTCATGGCGAGCGCTGGAACAGCCGTGGGAGTTTGCACCATACTGGCAAAATTATGTTGAGGTATGGGAAACAATAAATTTCCCACAGTTGATGTGGAATACGACTTTTTATGCTATTGCCAGCACGGTAGGCGTTCTGTTTTCTTGTACGTTGGTGGCATATGGCTTTTCCCGCTTTGATTTTCCTGGTCGAGACTTTCTGTTTATTGTGTTGATTGCGACCATCTTTTTGCCGGCGTTTGTGACAGTAATTCCTACCTATACGTTTTTTCAGAGAATTGGATGGGTGGGAACCTGGCTACCTTTGATTGTGCCTACGTTTTTTGCCAATGCGTTTGATACGTTTTTGCTGCGTCAGTATTTTATGACGATTCCGCGAGCTATGGATGAAGCGGCGATGATTGATGGCGCCAGTCGTTTTCGGGTGTTATGGAATATTCTTTTGCCGCAATCTTATCCAGTGCTGTTGGCGATTGTGGTGTTCCATATTGTGTATGCCTGGAATGATTATTTTGGGCCGTTAATTTATCTCTCTACTTCTCGTGACAAGTGGCCGATTTCGGTGGCTTTGTCCACGTTTAATGGAATTTATGGTCAAAGACCGCAGTTGATTCAGGCTGGCGCTATGATGGCGTTGATTGCGCCATTGATTCTGTTTATTATGGCTCAGAAGGTCTTTGTTCGTGGTATTGTGATTACAGGTGTTGAAAAATAAGTCCTGTTTTAAACTTTTCAAATTTTTCCTCTTGATGACAGCTTCCTGGCTTGCTTTGAGTGCATGCCAGGGAGCTGTGCCATCAGAAGATGCCTTATCAGATGATGGTGTTTCTTCCTCTCATGTAGAAGTGTTGGCGGCAACGGCCGTTCCCCAACCAACAGAAACCGCTATGCCTGAGCCAACCCCTTTCCGTGTTCTTGCTTACGTAACGAGCAGTATCGTCCCAGAAACGATTCCCTATGACCGCCTGACGCATATTAACTATGCTTTTCTCATCCCCAATGAAGATGGCTCATTTGCGCCGATGCCTAATGGGTGGAAACTGAAGAATATTGTGACCGCTGCCCATGAAGCGGGGGTTGAGGTGTTCATTTCGGTTGGCGGCTGGGGCTGGGAGAAGGAATTTGAGGTGATGGCGGCCGATCCGGCTGCCCGTAATCTGTTTGTCGAGAATTTGGTTGCCTTTGTGGATGAATATGGGCTGGATGGTGTGGATATGGATTGGGAATATCCGCTCCCTGGCGACTCGGCTCAAAATTTTGTACTGCTGTCTCAAGAACTCCGCGCCGCTTTTCCGGATAAGCAATTGACAACGGCCGTTGTCAGTTATGGCGCAACCGGTGAAGGCATGCTGCCCAAAACCTTTGCTCTTTACGACACCATCAATGTGATGACCTATGATGGTGCTGGGCATGGCACGATGCAGCAGTTTAATGATGGTCTCGCTTATTGGCTGGATCGTGGCGTTCCCGCTGAAAAACTGGTAATGGGTATTCCTTTTTATTCCCGGCCTGGTGAAGTACCTTACCGGAAAATTGTAGCGGAAAACCCTGAAGCATCTCAATTGGATAATATCGAGTGGAATAACACCATGGAAGCCTACAACGGAATCCCTACCGTTCAAGAAAAAACGCGCTTGGCATTGGAAAATGCAGGGGGCATCATGTTTTGGGTACTTGACCAGGACACACTTGATGATCTCTCTCTGCTAAAAGCGATTGATGATGTTGTTTCTCAAGCTCAGTAAAAGTAGCTAAACATGATAAATTCTAAAAATAAACATCGCTCTGTCCCAAATTTGGTTCAATGGTTTCTCCTTTTCATTGCTGCCATTATTTTTACTGCCTGTGGGGGAGAAACGGCCGTTACCGTTCAAAACACCCCCGCACCAGCAGCCACACCTGAAGCCACAGAGACTCTTGCCCCTACGGAAACACCCGCGCCTACCGCCACCCCATCGCCAGCACAGCCCGGCGAGTTAACCGTCGATGTTGCTATAACCAACGGTAACATCAACCCGTTGGTGTATGGCGCAAATTATGGCCCCTGGTCGAGCGTGCCCGCCAGCGCCCTGGAAGATTTAAAAGCATCCGGCATCACCTTTTTACGGTTCCCTGGCGGCAACTGGGGCGATGATGATTTTGTGCGCTCCAACCACGTTGATATGCTCAAACTCTTCTTGGACATGATCGATGGTAAAGTCGTTGCCACAGTCAATTTACGCGAAGGTACACCCGAACAAGCCGTGGAAATGATGCAGTTGCTCGAAGAAAAAGAAATCAATGTCAGCTATTGGAGCATTGGCAACGAACCCAATCTATTTGCAGACAAAGGGGTCAATTACGAACAGTGGGACACCGAATTCTATAACCAAAAATGGCGGGAATTTGCCGAAGCAATGTTAGCCCACGACCCTGATATTTTGCTCGTCGGGCCAGATTTAAGCCAATACACCGCCAGCGAAAGCCAAAACCCAAAAGATGAACAAGGCCGCGATTGGATGCGCGAATTTTTACGGGCGAATGGCGATTTGGTAGACAATATTTCATTCCATCGCTACCCATTTGGTGGCAGCCCAACTGTTGCTGAAGTCCGCGCCACCAGCCCTGAATGGGACGCTACGATTCCTTATTTGCGTGAACTCATTCTTGAAGAAACAGGTCGGGACATTCCGGTGAGTATCATGGAAGTAAATAGTAACTGGTCACATGCGCAGGGTAGTGACGGTACACCCGACTCTTTCTACAATGCTATTTGGTGGGCAGATTCTTTGGGACGCATTATCAACCAGGGCGTAGACATGGTGGCGTATTTTACGTTAGCCCATAATGATGGCACGACGCTGCTCGACCGCAGTGGCCCAAGACCAACCTATTATGTGTACCAGCTTTATCAACAGTTTGGCACGGAGAAACTCTATTCCGATTCTGGGCTAGATGAGGTTTCTATTTTTGCGGCACAACGTGAAGATGGCACGGTAACGTTGATGGTTGTCAATCGAGGCGATGCGGATGTGACGATGCCTTTGCATGTGGCGAATTCTGCTGGCGGGGAAACGGCCGTTTCAGCAAGTTCAAGACAAGCCATCCTGCACCGTTTTGACGCCGCGCATAACGCCGAAAATCTGGGCGAGGTTTCAATTGATGAACTGGAATTACCCGGTCAGTCTATCTCCTTATATGTGCTGCCTGGCGCGTCTGAATAAATGGTAACAAGCGGCGGTAAGGTGAGTGTGGCAAAGGTTATTGTGCTTCTCTCACTGACCAGCTTCTGGTTTCTCGGGTGTCAAACCCAAATCGGCCAGCCGACGGCTGAATCAATTTGCACCAAACCCGGTGTCGTCACCCAAGAAACGATAGATGCGCCATCGCGCGGTTACAGCTACAGTTATTTTATCTACTTGCCACCCTGTTATGACAGGGATGTGGCGCACACCTATCCAGTTCTTTATCTGCTGCCCGGAAGGGGCAGTGGTCCAGGTAGTTGGTTTGCCGCTGGTGCTAACGATGTAGCAGATGCGTTGATTTTAAGCGGAAAAATTGCACCCTTTGTTATCGTCAGCACAGAAAACACTGACTCAGACCAACTGGCTGAGACTATTTACAATGATTTAATGCCCCATATTGAAAGCAGCTACCGTGTGAAAGCAGAACGGCCGTTTCAGGCAGTAGCAGGTGGCTCGTTAGGCAGCATCGGCGCGTATCGTCTGGCATTTCAATATCCAGACCAATTTGCCAGCGTCGGCATGTTTGGCGGCGGTCTCATTCATGGTGAAGAGGAACAGGCAGCGGCGTGGCTGACCGACATGGCGGAAGCCGAGCGTCCCCGTCTGTTCTTGAACACAGGTGAACAAGACCCCCTGATGTTGGAACGGGCAAAAGTCATGATTGAGATGCTCGACACCTATCAGATCGACCATACCGAACTGTTTACACCGGGTGAACATACATATGGCTACTGGGTATCAAATTTACCGACTTATTTTGAGTGGCTGGCACAAGATTGGGAATAGGTGACAAGTCAAGATGATGAAATCTGTCATAAGAACCAAAATATTCCTCGTATTTGCTCTGCTTTGGCTGGCAGGTTGTGGGGGTACGACTGCCCCGAAATCACCTACCCCTGAAGCGGTAGTAATTGAACAGCCAACGGCTACGACTGAAGCAACGGCCGTTCCCGAACCAACCAACACCCCTGAGCCAACTGCGACAGCCACACCACCTTTGCCAGAGATAACGGCCGTTACCCCCGACCGCACCGACCTACCCACCTACGCCTCCCTCGAAATGCTCGTTGCGCTAGAAGCCGCCTACAACAACCCCTACGATGCTCGTGAAATCACCCTGGATGCCGTCTTTACCGCCCCCGACGGCACGACCATGAACGTACCCGGCTTTTGGGATGGCAAAGATGCCTGGCGACTGCGCTTCACCCCCTCCCAGGAAGGCGAATGGCAATACCAGCTCACCGTCACCGACGCCAACGGTACCAGCGAACCCGTTTCCGGCACACTCAACGCCACCACACCAGAACAGCACGGCTGGCTGCAACCCGGCAGCGCCGTCAACCCGGACTACAGCGGTCATTACCTCGTCCATCACGACGGTACACCATTTTATGGCCTCGGCCACGCAGACGCCCTCAACATCCTGATAGACGGTTTCAACATAGACAGAGGTGTCGGCCTCTTCGACAACATGGTCCAGGCTGGCGAAAACTACGTCGTCTGGTGGCCGTTATACACTGGCTCCCCGCTCAAAAACAGCTACGATAACTACTCCTTCGCCGACATGAACGTCATCGACATGGTGGTGCGTGATGCGGAAGAAAATGGCATCTATCTCATCTTTACCGTCTGGGATCATCCCCAACTGCGTGATGAAAATCATGAGTGGGGCACGGGCAACTGGGGCACCAACGGCTTTAGTAAACTGACCGACCTTGAATCTTTTTTCACCGATGAAGAAGCGTGGGCGTGGCAAGAGAACTTTTATCGCTATCTCATTGCCCGTTGGGGTTACAGTCCTGCCATCGGCATGTGGCAAACCGTTTCAGAAATCAACGGAACCAACGCCTATGAGCAAACTGATCCCTGGCATGAAAAAGTGAATGCCTACTTTGTCGAAAACGATCCGTATCGCCATCCCACAACCGCCAGTAAAGCGGGTGATGTAGATTGGGAAGCAGGCCATCTGGCGATGGATGCGCCGCAAGTGCATATTTATGATTTCGATAACGATGCGGATGAAATTGATGCCGTTGCCGCCGCCGAAGTGCTGGCTTACTGGACATCACTCATGTGGGAACGTGCCGAAAAACCCAATTGGGTAGGTGAATTTGGCGTACCGGGCAACGATTATTATCCAGAACTGTATCATAACGCCATTTGGGCAGCCCTCGCTTCTGGCGCGGCCATGACACCGGCTGAATGGAATAGCGGCGGCTCCTGGATGCGCATGTCTGATGAGATGCTGGCCGACCTGGCTCGTTTGGGGCAGTTTGTGGTCGATATGCCGTTGGCAGAGATAAACCCATCTGCCTTGCAAATAGAAAGCAGCGATACGGCCGTGCGCGGCTGGGGATTAGCAGGAGAAACAGGCGGCCTGATTTGGCTGCAAGACTTTGCCCTGGAAGGCCAGCCCGTTGCTGCCATCCGCGCTGACGAGAGTGTGCGCCAGGGTGTTGAGTTAACAGTCAACGGGTTGCCAGGTGGTTCATACAACATTCGGCCGTACAATACATGGCAAGGCGACTATGTAGACGCCTATCCCATAACATGTGAAGCACAACAACCGTGTGTAATTGGCGTGCCTGCGTTTCATGCAGACATCGCTTTAAAAATCGAACAACCCTAAACCCGACAGGTTTAGGAACGTACTGGTCGGTAAAGGCAATTTGCCATGCAAAGAGGCTCAACGGAAAGGTGCAGAAGTAAACCTGTCAGGTTTGCAGTAAATTTATATCAACCCTAAACCTGACAGGT
>JACSSI010001178.1 GCA_014879345.1 Anaerolineae bacterium
AGGTTGTTTAATTGCAGGTAGAGTGGCTGTAGTGGTGTGGGCAAAGTTAATTCCGGGCAGACGATGCGCCCGTTCCAGGTTTCACCAGCCACTGTCAGGTGTAATGTTTCAATAGGCACACCCCGACAATCGGCGAGGTATTGGTCGTTTAAATCAGCGAGCGGAAGCTGTGCCAGTTCTGCCAGCAACAGTGGTGTGATTTCGCTGCTGATGGCGGGATTGACTTCTGCTTCTGTTGCTAACCACATCCATAAACGGCCGTCTTCGGCCACAGCAATCGTGTGACTAGGCGCATAAGGTGAGGCGGAGCGACGCAGCCCCATGACGGTGCCTTCAGGAAAATGGGGCCCGAGCGTAGCACTCATGAAGTTTTCAATGCTGGCAAGGAGAACTGGGTCTTGTAGCCAGCCGCTGCCAGATAAACCGGCATCTGCCAGCTCATATTCCACGTAAACACAGCCAGGACAGCCATCTGGCATGGCTGCCAGTTCTATGCCTGATAAGGCCTCACGCAGTTCAAACATGACACCGCCTTCGTTGTTGCGCTGAATGGAGCGCCCGCTGGTTTCGTCTACGAGGATGAGTTGATTTGCCACATTGCCTTGCAGACGGCGATCCAGCCCTAGCAGCGGAATTTGGTAGCGCAGTTCAATGACTGTTTCATCGAAGGGAATGGGGGTTTCGGGAACGGCCGTTTCCCTTGCAGGTGGAGGCGTGAGTGTAGGCAGCGGCCCTTGCGTGGCTGCGGGCGTGTAGGTTGGTGCCAACGTCATCGGTGGCCGGGGAGTAGACATGACTGCTTCAGGTGTGGTTTCACCTGTCCGAGTGCCACAGCTAACCAAAATAATCAAAGCAATGAAAATGAAAAACAAATTCCGAGTGTGCATGAATCCCCCTATCTATCGCTGGCAATTTTAGCGAAGATCATCAAATCACGTAGTTTGCCGCTTGTTTGATTTCTGGCTTCACAACGCAAAATGCCTTCCAATGGAAAATTGAGGCGTTGGGCAACGGAAGCACTGCGTTCATTGAGCGCATCACAGCGGATTTCAACTCGTTTAGCACCCAGCATATCAAAGGCAAAATCTGTGATACCGGCTACCGCTTCCGTCATGTACCCCTGGCCGACATAGCTCGTGCGCAGCCAATATCCAATCTCAAATTTAGGTACGCCCCAATCAATGCGATGCAGGCCGCTGCCGCCAATGCAGATGTTTGTGTCTTTGAGGAAGAGCAGCAGCCATAAATCTTCACGATTCAAGAAACGGGTATAGCCTTTGCGCACGTTGGCTTCTGTATTCTCCAGGGTGGGCGTTTCTTTTGCCCAGGGCAGCCAGGGGCGCAGTTCTTCTATTGATTCAAGGACAGCTTCATTCAAGGCTGGCCCATCTCCGGGCATGGGGCAACGAATGGTGAGTCTTTCTGTATCAAAGCTGTTGGGAAACTCTTTAAGTATTGGATCCATGTGTTCACTCAGACATCTTATGTTTTTAGCGGCGCTATTTTTATCACGAATGACGCGAATGCACGAATAGCAAGTGCATTCGACCAGCAATTCTCAATTTAGCGACGCTACAAGGTAGGGGCGGGATGGCGCGGCGACTATTTGCCGCAACAACAGGTTTTTTCACCGCGCCATCTCGCCCAAAATGGCACAAATCGCGCAAACCTGGGCGA
>JACSSI010001179.1 GCA_014879345.1 Anaerolineae bacterium
TCCGGCGCAAACAGGGGCATTTGCCGCCCTTCGGCCAGTTCAAAGGTATCCACCAGCGAGATGCCGTCAAACGGTTCATACCGCCCCGTCAGTTCATAATATTCATGCTCAATGTTCATGCTGGCGATGTAGTAGGGCAGCAGCATCACCTCGTTGCAAAAGAAATCGTGGGCGTATTTGTGCGGCAGCTTGCTTTTGGGAATCTGGTGCATCACGCGCAGCATAAAGTTGCCCGTGCCGACAAAGGGGTCTAGCACCGCCACGCCATCGCTAGCTAAACCATCAGGTTTAGCAAACTCCCGCTTGAGAATGTCGTCCACGGAGCGCACCATAAAGTCCACAATCGGCTGGGGCGTGTAGACAATGCCGTGCGTGTCCGCCACCTTGACGCTGAAGCCCTGGAAAAATTTCTCGTAGACGGTGTTGAGGAACTCTTGTTTCTCGCTGTACGCTTCGATGGTGGCGGCCGTGGTTTCAATCGCGCCGTAGAAGCGGTCGAGGCTCTTGAGAAAGTCGGCGCGGCTAAAGCTGCGGCTGGTGAGGGCGCTAATCACCTTCTCGATTTCCCGCGCGATGATGTTGCGCTGGGCAAAGTCGGGATTGTTGAAGACGCGGCGGAAGATGCGCTCCGTGAGCAGATGTTGGATGAGCATCTCTTCCACGGCGGAGTCGGAGAGGTTGGGGTTGATGGCGTCGCGCATCAGCCCTTTGAAGTCGGCTAACGCATCGCGGAATTTCTTGTTTTGCTTCCGTTCCACCTCAATCAGCGCCAGCAGACTTTGGGCCAGTTCTGGCACGCGCTCTTTGAACTCGTCTACGGCGACGTCCCACTGTTCATATTCGGGCGGCTGGTATTCGCAAAAGAGCTTGAGCACATCGACGAGGTTGTCGGGGTTGGTGATGTCTTCATCGAAGAGGGTGACGCCGTTTTGCACGAGGATGGCGCGGTCGGGCGCTTGAAAGAGGATGTTGTCTTGCGGGTAGCCTTCGCTGAATTTCTTCTTGACTTCTTTGTCGAGGTCGTCGTGGCTGTCTTTGGCTTCCCAGACGCCATGCCGCAGTTTGAACTGGTCGAGGAAGACGCCATCGGCGCGGAGGGCTTTGCGCCCTTTGCGCGGGATTTGGTGCTGTTCGGCGAGTGTCCAGTTCATGCGGCTGGCGCAGGCGCGGAGCAGGTTGGCAAACTGGGGCGCGACGGCGCCTTCATGCAGGAGGCTCAACTGCTGTATGTCGCCGAGGGCTTTGTAGTACTCTTTGACGGGTTGGTGGGTTGGTTTGAGGTTGAGATATGGCATTTTAGTTCCCTGTGCGTTTAGATTGGACCACTCTCAAAGATTGGTCCAATCTGTCTTGGCTGTGCGATGGGGAATTATAGCGGATGGGCGGGGGAAGGGAAATTGTGAATTGTGAATTGTGAATGGGGAAGGGAAAACGGCCGTTCCCCCCATCCCCTTACTTGCTATCCTTTGGCATCACCTGAATGACCTGAATATGCCCCACTCGTTCGATTTCAGCCATAAAATCGGCCAACTCGCTCGTCTCAAAAACGTTGCGGCCAGGGCTGCGCGTCGGATGCCCCATCACCAGCAGTTCCCCATGTGTGGCAGTGGCGAACTGGAGTATTTGTTTGCGAATGCTGCCTTCTTGCACCACGTAATCTACGTTCGTCACCCCTC
>JACSSI010001180.1 GCA_014879345.1 Anaerolineae bacterium
CTGCACCATCTTGCCCCTCCATTTGAATTTGCCCTTCCCATATTCTCAATTTATACTGTGTGACAATATCATTTGTAATTCTCAATAAAATGTCAGACTATGGAAAAATTCAACCAGTTGATCCATCTAAACCACCAAAACAAGGTAAATATACCGCAATTATGCGGCATAACCAGAATAAAAGCGTTTTATACCGCAAAATTGCAGTATAAAAATCACATACAGCATATTAGGCCGCATGATGCGGCCTAATATATAGTTAGGCGGACCCTGCGGGCGCGATATATTTAGAGAAAGGAGCGAGATAAGAGCAATGAAAGTAGAACATTTGAATCCGGAAGGCCTTCACAAGAATCCTGCCTTTACTCAGGCCATAGTAGTCAGCGGAAATTCGACCACAATATACGTGGGTGGCCAGAACGCTGTGGACAAGAGCGGCAACATTGTAGGAAAGAATGACATCGCCCTGCAAACTGAAAAAGCGCTAGAGAACTTGCAGACGGCCTTGATTGCGGCTGGCGCTACTTTGCAGAATGTTGTTAAGTGGAATGTTTACATCCTGGCAGGTCAGTCAGCTCAGCTGGGCTTCGGTGCCTTTCAGAAAGTCTGGGGGCGCCAACCAAATCCTCCTGTCATCACAGGAATCTTTGTTGCAGCATTGGGTCACCCAGATTTTCTCGTTGAAATCGACGCAGTGGCTGTAGTCTGAAACTTATAAGTCCTTCCAATAGCCTAGCAAGATAGCCGGAGTAATTTAATTGAAATATGTCGCGATGTTACGTGGAATCAATGTAGGAAAGTTAGTTAGGATTTCCATGAAGGATCTCAAGGAGGTCTTTCAGAGCGTTGGTTCCACAAATGTTAGTACATACCTCAACTCTGGGAATGTCGTATTTGAATCACAGCTAGAGGCATCTGAATTGCAGGACACTATCCAAGAAAGACTGAGGCTACTTTGCGGCCAGCCTGTTCCTGTTCTAGTCAAGACCGCTGAAGAGATGATCAGCATCTCAGAATCAATTCCAAGTGAGTGGGGTAGTGGCGAAGGTGAACAAACATACGTTGCCTATTTGTTCAAAGATGTAGCCAGACCTACAATAATTGACGAGCTTCCGGTTAAGAGAGAATACATGAATCTCCTCTATAGGAAAGAGTGCATCATGTGGAACATTAAGCGTGAGAATTTCAATCGCAGTCAGATAAACCGAATTGCCGAACATTCTTCATATAGTAGAATGACCATAAGGAATATTACCACAGCTATAAAACTCGCTGAGTTGTCTAGATAGGAGTGGAGTGAAATGCAGAAGAAGACGCCTAACAAAGTTTTCAACCTGACTTATTTGGGCGTCACGGTTCTTGCCTTTGGCAACAACCGCGCCACCCAAAACGCAGGTTAAAACTGCGTTGAGGAACGACGAAAGCGTTGGAAAGGGAACGGCCTGAAGTACCTTCATTTAGCGTAGCGTTTGGTGGAGAAACGGCCGTTACCATACGCACCCTCAACCACACCCTCGACCATACCCTGCACGTCAACATAAACCGCCAAGCGAGAACGACCCCCAATCTCCTTCCTCAAAAATGCTCCTTTGTCGTCTCACTGATAAACGGCCGTTTGCCTTGCACCGATGGCTAAATCAGCCGAATCATCGTCCGGCCTGACTTGTGAATTAA
>JACSSI010001181.1 GCA_014879345.1 Anaerolineae bacterium
CTCTTCCAGCAAAGTCCACAAGGCACGTTGCTCAGTGAATTCGGTGCAGCCCATATTGCCAACGGCATTGCCACACTGCAAGCGGCTGGCGCACAGGTAGTGACGGGTGGCGAAGGCAGCGGTTTCCATTTTGATAACACCTTACTGCGTGTATCGGGCAAAGATTTCCTGGCGAATGCGGAGGCGCTGCAAACGGAGGCATTTGGCCCCGTTTCTTTGATGGTAATGGCGGCTGGGGTTGAGGAAATAACGGCCGTTGCCGCCAGTTTGGAAGGTAATCTGACGGGCTGCATCTATTCCGATACACAGGGGAGCGACGATGCCGCCTATGATCATCTGGCTCCAGTGTTGCGTACCAAAGTGGGTCGTTTGCTTAATGACAAGATGCCCACAGGCGTGGCGGTTTCACCAGCGATGGTACATGGCGGGCCGTATCCCGCGACGGGACATCCTGGTTTTACGGCGGTGGGTATTCCGGCTGCCATCCACCGTTTTGCAGCGCTGCAATGCTACGACAATGTGCGCTCTCACCGTCTGCCCCCTGAATTGCAAGATAAAAATCCCAATGGCGAGATGTGGCGCTTGATAAACGGCCGTTGGACACAAGAGGACATCGCCAAATGAATTTAGGAATGATTGATGTGACATGTGAGTGGCAAATTGAAGCGTCGTTGGGCGAAGGGCCATTGTGGGTGGCGGCCGAGAACGCGGTTTATTGGGTTGATATTCCCCAGCAGCATGTGCATCGGCTGTCATTGGCCGATGGGGCGCGACAAACGTGGTCGTTTGCTGTGGCCGTGACGAGCCTGTCGCCCAGAGCGCAGGGTGGTTTTGTATGCACGGTGCGGGATGGGTTTGCTTTTCTCGATTTGAACACCGGCACGATTGAGCCGATTGTGCTGCCGGAAGCAGATTTGCCAGGGAACCGGTTTAATGATGGCAAGGTGGATGGAAACGGCCGTTATTGGGCAGGCACTATGGATGATAGGGGTGAGTTAGAAACTGGCTCGCTCTACCGTCTGGACAAAGACCTTTCTTGCCACAAAATGGACGAAAACTACATCATTGACAATGGCCCGACGTTTAGCACAGATGGCAAAATCCTTTATCACACCGATTCTATCAAACGGACAATCTACGCATTCGACTTAAACGAAACTGGCGACATCAGCAACAAGCGCGTCTTTGTGCAATTGCCAGAAGAAGACGGGGCTCCTGATGGCATGACGGTAGACAGCGAGAATTGCATCTGGTTGTGTCACTTTGGCGGCTCGCGCATTACGCGCTATTCGCCTAATGGCGAGATTTTACAGGTTATCCCGATGCCTGTACCCAACATCACCAGTTGTACATTTGCCGGGCCTGAACTGGATACCTTGTATATCACAACTGCCCGGCTGCACATGGATGAAGCGGCACTGGCAAAATATCCGCTTGCAGGCAGTTTTTTCTCATGTAAACCGGGTGTCAAAGGGCTGCCGACAACCTTGTTTGCTGGCTGATTTCTCCCTTCCCACAGTCCCTCCCCAAAAAGGTAAAGGAGGCCAGCGTTCTCCCTTCCTCGGGAGGGCTAGGGGAGGGAAGTGAATTAGTTTTCTATATGCCACTGCAAAAACTCGATGGATTCTCCGTTGGGGCCGGTGAAGAAGGCGATAGTGGCGTCAAAGTTGTT
>JACSSI010001182.1 GCA_014879345.1 Anaerolineae bacterium
AATGCGCCGATGGGGGAGAAGGCGGCGTACCAGATGGAGCCGTAGCGCCGCGCCCAGGGGATGAAGCCGATGAATACCGCCCCCCATGTCAACGGCAGCCAGCGTTTCCGCGCATTGCCGGAAATCACCGCAAAAAATACCAGCAGCGGATTCATGGCGATGGTGATGAAAAACACGGTAATCAACGAGCGCCAGCCGGAAAAGCGGAGGGATTGAGAGCCGAGTCGATTCATGCCCTGCCACATCTGCTTGTTGTCTCGATACATGCGTACTTTGGCAGCTTGTTCGCCGCGCATCATCTGCACGTTGTAGCCGGACTGTTGCAGGTGGTGTCCGAGGGCCACATCTTCGAGTGATTGGTTACGAACGGCCGTTATCCCCCCACTTTCCTCATACACATCCCGCCGCAGCAGCACATACTGTCCGTTGAGATAAGCCGAATCTCGTTTCCATGCCGTGAACAGACCGGCAAACGCGGCCATGAGGGCTAATCGGTCAGCCAAACCCCGGCATTCTTGCGCCAGGAAAAGGCTTAGACCATCCAGGTTGTGATCGATGGCGTAGCGCATGGCGTCTGCGGGGCCGTTGGGGGCATGGATGGTGTCGGCGTCGGTGAAGAGCAGCCAGTCGCCGCGTGCCGCTGCCGCCCCGTGACACATGGCATGGGGTTTGCCCATCCAGCCGGACGGCAACTCAGTGAGTCGGATGACTCTGGCGTGATGTTGTTGGGCGATAACGGCCGTTTCATCCTCAGAATTATCATCCACCACAATCAGTTCCCACTCACCAGCATAATTGATTGCCTTGAGCGACGGCAGCAGATGTTGCAAATTCTCCGCCTCATTCCGGGCTGGCACGATGATGGAAAGCGAGGGCAGGGGGTGGTCGCAGCGTTTAGATGGGAGCAGCGGCAGCGATTGGTACATACGCTCCGCGTAATAACCCAGCGCCGGTGCCAATAACGACAGAATAAAACTTTTTTTCCAGCGTTCTAAATGGCTCATGGGCGGCTTCCTCGCTGGCTGACGCGCATTAGCACGCCCGGTCTGGGTTCCAACGTCGCGCCCATGTAGGGTTTGATTTTGTCGCCGTTGAGCAACGTCAGGTCAAAACGCTGCAAAATCCGCGCCAACACCACCTTGCTTTCCACTTGGGCAAATGCCGCGCCAATACAGTTACGCGGCCCCCCACCAAAAGGAATATACGTCAACGGTGGGCGTTCTCCTTGTTGTGCCTGGCTTTTGTCAAAACGGTGAGGGCAGAATGCTTCTGGTTCATCCCAATACCGCTCATCTCGGTGCGACAGGTAGATGGAGTACATCACCCGCGTATCCTGCGGCACGTCATACCCCGCCAGTTCCATGTCGTCAATGGCGCGTCGGTTGCCCACATGAATAGGCGGATAGAGGCGCAGTGCTTCTTTGATAACCATATCGAGGTAGGTGAGTTGGTTGAGTTGTTCGATGGTGAAGGGCGTAGTGCGTATTGTGTATTGCGTATTGGTTGTCTCTACGGAATACGCACTACGCACTACGGAATCCACTTCCGCTTTTGCCTGCTCCATCGCTTCTGGATTCGTACCCAGCAAGTACCACACCCAGGCCAACAGTGCCGTGCTGGTATCGTGTCCCGCGATGAGCATGGTCAGCAGTTGGTCGCGGATGAG
>JACSSI010000112.1 GCA_014879345.1 Anaerolineae bacterium
ATCATCTTTTTCTTTGCCCGGATTTACTGGAAAATTTTCCAGCCCCTGACCTGGGGTGTGCGCTTGATGCTCATCAAAAATGGCGAAATAATTCTGGTACGCCACACCTATCGGGATGGCTGGTATCTGCCCGGAGGTGGTCTTAAACGTCGAGAAACCTTTCAAGATGCTGCACGGCGTGAAGCAAATGAAGAAGCTGGCGCAACTCTAGGCGATTTAGTCTTCTGGGGAGTCTATTCAAACTTGATTGGGGACACCAGTGATCATGAAGTAGTCATGTTGTGTCATTCATTTGAACTCAACAGTAAAACTGACAGGGAAATCGCAGAATGTCGCGCGTTTCCTTTGCAAGAGCTGCCAATAGGAACCATTCACGGCGTGCGGAAATGTGTTCAGCAATACCTGGAAGGCACTCATCAACCAGATGTAGAAGCGTGGTAAACTCTTTTGTGATGTGAAAAGGATAAAGATAATGGAACAAAAAAAAGTTGAAGCGTTAACCTTTGAAGAGGCTTTGGCAGAACTTGAAAAGATCGTGGCACAACTTGAAACTGGAGACTTAACGCTCGAGGCTTCCCTAAGCTTGTTTGAACGAGGCCAGAAGCTGGCAGTGCGTTGCAATACCCAGCTAGAACAGGCCAGTATTCGCATTGAACAATTAACGACCGATGGCGAAATCGTTGAATTGCCGTCTCTATGATTGATGCTATACTGAAAACTCAATTGTAAACCAATATCTATCAACGATCTTAACCCAGTGAGGATGAGCTTTGTTTAAAAGTATTCGTGATTCTTTAAGCCGTACACGCCAGTCTGTTTTTGGGCAAATTGTAAACGTTCTGGGTATGGGCGAAATTACAGAAGAAACGTGGGAAGACCTGGAAGCCTTGTTAATCCAGGCGGATGTTGGTGTACCCACAACTATCGAGCTTGTGACCGGAATGCGCGAGCATGTGGAGCGGGAAGGTCTTTACCAAACAGACCAACTGGTTAGAGCCTTAAAAGAGGAGATGCGGACGATCATCACTGATTCACCACCCTTTGAGATGGAGCAGCCGCGCCAACTGACGGTGACTATGATCGTTGGTGTCAATGGCTCTGGCAAAACCACTACGATTGGTAAATTGGCGCATCATTATCAAGCTGAAAATAAAAAAGTAATGGTGGCCGCTGGTGATACATTCCGGGCGGCAGCCATAGATCAACTCAAGATTTGGGGGGAACGGGCTGATGTTCCTGTTGTCTCTGGGCAGCCAGGGGGTGATCCGGCTGCTGTGGCATATGATGCCATTCGTGCTGCCCGTGCACGTGGTTATAATTTGCTTTTTGTCGATACGGCTGGCCGTTTGCACACCAAATTCAATCTCATGAAAGAGTTAGAAAAGGTATATTCTGTTTGCAAAAAAAGTGTACATTCAGCTCCGCACGATGTGCTGTTAGTGCTGGATGCGCCGACGGGTCAAAATGCGTTGGTGCAAGCGCAAAAGTTTAAAGAGTCGGTCAATGTTACGGGCGTTATTCTGACGAAATTAGATGGCACAGCTAAGGGGGGAATGGTCTTTGCTATTTATCGTGAACTGGGACTGCCTGTCCGATTTATTGGCACTGGTGAGCGTATTGAGGATTTAGCTCCCTTTGATCCTGATCAGTTCATCAATGGTTTATTTGCCGCTTAATCTTAAAAACATTGTTGCCAGTTGCAGGTTTGGCGTGGCGAGTTTGCGTCACCCAAATACATGTGATTTGCGACTCGCCCCACTTATAAATTGAATGGAGGACACCATGGAAGCATTCGTAACAGAACTTGAAGCGTTGAAGGAAACAGTCGAACATTTACGGAGGCGGCTTTGACGTAGCTGCCAAGATTGACAAGATTAACCAGTTAGAACAAATCTCCATGGCATCGAATTTTTGGGATGATTCGGTATCAGCTCAGGAAACGATGCAAGAACTGACAAAGCTGCGGGATCAGGTGGCAGTTTGGGAAGAGTTGAGTACACATTTGAATTATGTGATTGAATTAGCTGAATTGGGTGATGAGGAATTAAACTCAGAAATTGCCCAAGAGATGGAAAAGCTCTCGGCGCGTGTGGCTCAGCTAGAGTTTCAAGCGCTTTTTTCTGAAAAATATGATGACGAAGATGCTATTTTGGCGATTCATGCCGGAGCGGGTGGCACGGAGGCGCAAGATTGGGCGGAGATGTTACAACGGATGTTCGTCCGTTGGGCAGGTGCTCACGATTTCAAGGTAGAGATGATTGATTATAGCGCTGGCGATGAAGCCGGTTTGAAGAGCTGTATGATGTCGATTACAGGTGATTTTGTGTACGGCCGTTTGAAGTCTGAGCGAGGTGTTCACCGTTTAGTCCGTATTTCACCTTATGATTCGTCAAGCCGTCGTCATACCTCGTTTGCCAAGGTGGAAGTGTGGCCTGATGTAGCTGAGGATATCGAGATTGAGGTGGATGAAGGCGACTTGCGTATTGATCGGTTTAAGGCGAGTGGTGCTGGTGGCCAACATGTGCAGAAGAATGAAACGGCCGTTCGCATCACCCATATTCCCTCTGGCATTGTCGTCAGTTGTCAAAATCAACGTTCATTAACACAGAACAAGCAAGTTGCGATGAATATTCTGAAAGCCCAACTTTTTGATTTGGAGCGCCGTAAACAAGACGCAGCAATGGCCGTTTTGAAAGGCGAGGATGTTGATGCCGGTTGGGGCAGTCAAATTCGATCCTATGTGCTCCATCCATATAAAATGGTCAAAGACCATCGCACAAATTATGAAACTGGCAATACCCAGGCTGTCTTAGACGGCCGTTTAGATGAGTTCATGGAAGCGTATCTTCGATATAATCTGGGAGAAGTTGTTTAGTGCAGGTATTTGGAAAATCACTCTAGAGTTGACAAGAACCAGCCAGTTCGATAGAATACTCTTTCGGCCTTTTTAAGACTTTTCTAATAAGAATCGCTTGACATATATCGATTTATCACTAGAATAAGTCGGTTATGTTATGAAAATACCTAACAATTTTTGGAGCGTTGGCCTATATAAGCCATACGCTCTTTTGTGTGTTTGCAGAAAAATATTCCCCTAACTTGATAAATAACGAGCAACAATTTTTTGGAATGGGTTGGAGCTTGAAATTATTTGGGAGGTCACCTGGTGGAGACAACAGAATTCCGCTCGCTTAGAATTAGTTTAGCATCCCCCGAACATATCCGGTCGTGGTCGTATGGCGAAGTCACAAAACCGGAAACAATCAATTACCGTCGGCTTCGTCCTGAAAAGGATGGTTTGTTTTGTGAAGCCATCTTCGGCCCGACACGTGATTGGCAATGCTATTGTGGCAAATATAAAAATATTCGTTACAAGGGTATTGTTTGTGATAAGTGTGGTGTAGAGATTACCCGATCTTCTGTACGTCGGGAAAGATTGGGTCATATTGAGTTGGCCGCACCGGTTGCTCATGTTTGGTATACACGACGTGTACCGAGCTACATGGGCTTACTTCTCAATGTTTCTCGTCGAAACCTTGATCGTGTTCTTTATTTTGCGCAATATGTCATCACAAGTGTTGATGATGACGCGCGTGAACGCGCCTTGCACCGTTTAGATGAAGAATTGGCAGAAGCCGAACTGCGTTTAGAACAAGAAATGCAGGGAGACGTGGCAGATGCTACTTCTGACGCTTTAGTTCAACTGCAAGAGCTTGAAGGGAGACTTGCAAATTTGAACTCATCTTTTGATGACCGTCTTGCGGAAGTCACGGATGAGGTAGTGCGCGAAGCCAAGGTAATGGAACAGCGCTTGGAAAACCTCATGAATTCCAAGGCGTCTGAAGAGATTTCCTTAGGTGGTGAAGTCATCGCAAAGAAGGGTGAAGTCATTGGCCGTGAGCATCTGGTTATGGTGCAGGAAATCACGACTGAACGGCTTACCAAGGTTCAACAAGAATATGAAGAGGATCATCAGACGCTTGTTGCTGACTCTCAAAAAGAAATTTCTGAGCTTCGCGTTGAGGCTGATAC
This sequence comes from Anaerolineae bacterium, assembly GCA_014879345.1. Taxonomy (GTDB): domain Bacteria; phylum Chloroflexota; class Anaerolineae; order Promineifilales; family Promineifilaceae. Next base: position 4,033 of record JACSSI010000112.1, read on the forward strand.
TGTCAGTCAAGAGCAACGTGATGTAACGGGTGCCAAATTAACCCGTTTGCGTCAACAATATCAAACAAATCGCGATTTGTTAGAGAATTTGTCAATCATGCAATTTCTCAATGAAACAGAGTATCGTGAATTAAAAAGCAAGTTCGGTAATGTCTTCAAAGCCGATATGGGTGCTGAAGCCCTTTACGAAATTTTGCGCAAAATGGATCTGGATCAACTGTCTAAAGATCTATGGCGTGAGGTGCGTACCACGCGCTCAAAACAGGCAGCTAAACGGGCCACTCGTCGTTTGCAGGTTGTAGAAGCATTGCGTAAGAGCGGTAATCGTCCAGAGTGGATGATTATGACTGTGCTGCCGGTGATTCCTCCAGATTTGCGGCCAATGGTGCAACTGGATGGTGGCCGTTTTGCTACCTCTGACTTGAATGACTTGTACCGCCGTGTTATCAATCGTAACAACCGTCTCAAGCGATTACTTGAGTTGGGTGCGCCCGATGTGATTGTCCGTAACGAAAAGCGCATGCTGCAGGAATCGGTTGACAGTCTGATTGATAACAGCCAACGTGGTAAAGCGTTGAGCCGCCGCGGTCGCCGTGAGCTAAAATCTTTGTCTGACATGCTCAAAGGTAAGAAGGGGCGTTTCCGCCGCAACCTGCTCGGTAAGCGTGTCGATTATTCTGGTCGTTCCGTTATTGTGGTTGGTCCGAAATTGAAATTAGGCCAATGTGGTTTGCCAAAGGTCATGGCGTTGGAGCTTTTCCGCCCGTTTGTGATTAGCAAGCTGGTGAAATATGGTTATGCCAGTAATGTGAAAGGGGCTAAACGCTTCATTGAACGGCAGCAGCCAGAAGTTTGGCAGGTTTTGGAAGAAGTCATTGTTGGTCGCCCGATTATGCTTAACCGTGCTCCTACTTTGCACCGTTTAGGTATTCAGGCGTTTATGCCGTCTTTGGTTGAAGGTAAAGCTATTAAATTGCATCCGCTGGTTTGTGCGGCTTTTAATGCTGACTTTGATGGTGACCAGATGGCTGTCCATGTGCCATTGTCTGACAAGGCTGTTACGGAAGCAAAAGAACTAATGATGGCCACGCGCAATCTGTTGAAACCAGCGAATGGTGAACCGATTGTCGGACCCTCTAAGGACATGGTTTTAGGTGTTTATTATTTGACGCTGATGCAAGACGGCCGTCGTGGTGAGGGTCGGATTTTCGGTACAGCAGAAGAGGTAGAGACTGCGTACGAATTGGGTATGGTCGATATCCACGCCAAGATTAAGCTGGATGTTGAAACATACTTCAAAGAGAATAATGAACGCTATGCTGATGGCAAGCCGCGTCGTCGCATTATTGAGACATCGCCAGGCCGTGTTTTATTTAATATGGCCTTGCCGCCAGAATATCAATTTGTCAATCGCGTTTTAGATAAAGGTAGCATCAATACTCTGATTAATCGTGTTTACCGTATTGTAGGAGATGATGCGACGATTGAGATGGTGGATGCCATCAAAGATATTGGTTTTAAATACGCTACGATTTCTGGGACAACGATTGCGGTGGCTGATTTGACTGTGCCTGAAGAACGACAAGGTATTTTGGATGCAGCGCGTCAAAAGGTTGATGAAATTGACCGTCAGTACCGTCGTGGTTTGCTGACGGAGGATGAGCAGTATCAGCGTACGGTCGAACAATGGAATGATGCAAAGGATCAGGTCGAAAAAGCGGTACGTGCTGCGATGGATCCTGGCAGTCCAATTGCTATTATGGCGCTTTCTGGTGCGGGTAAAGGTGGTTTTGGCCCGATTACACAGTTGGCCGGTATGCGCGGGTTGATGGCTGACCCCAGTGGTCGCATTATTGTGGTACCAATTCAGTCAAATTTCCGTATGGGCTTAAATACGTTGGAGTATTTCATTTCAACACATGGCGCTCGGAAAGGTTTGGCCGATACGGCGCTACGTACGGCTGATGCTGGTTATTTAACCCGTCGTCTGGTAGATATTGCACAAGACATCATTATTATGGATGATGACTGTGGTACGCGAAAGGGTATTTACGTTCGCCGTGTGGATAATTTTGGTAAGCAAACGCTGGCAGAACGGCTTTACGGCCGTGTGGCGGCTGAGCCGGTAACAGATCCCGAAACTGGTGAGATTTTAATCCAGGAAGGTGAGATGTATGCTACGGATGAGATTGCCCGCGCTGTTGATGCCACTGGTATTGATGAGGTATATGTTTACTCTGCCATGACGTGTGAATTACGCCGTGGTGCTTGCAAGAAGTGCTATGGTCTGGATTTGGCTCGGGGTAAGATTGTGGAAACGGGAACGGCCGTTGGTATTGTGGCGGCTCAATCTATTGGTGAACCGGGTACACAGTTGACATTACGTACCTTCCATACCGGTGGTACAGCCTCGGCTGGTGGTGACATCACACAAGGTTTGCCTCGTGTGGAAGAATTGTTTGAAGCACGGCAGCGACCCAAGGGTGAAGCTGTCATGACGGAAATCGGTGGTATCGCTGAGCTTCGTGTTGTAGATGGTGTGCGTCATGTCTTCATTACTGAGAGTAAACTGGTTGATGATGTTTATGAGATTCCTGAAGGTTGGGAGATCAAGGTTGGCGATGAAGATGAGATCGAAAGTGGTGGTCTTATTGCTGAGAAAGATGATGAAATCTTGCCAGCCCGCCATGGTGGCCGTATCAGCCGAAACGGTAATAAATTAACTATCACCTGGGAAAGTCGTGATGAACGTGATTACGAAATTCCGGCTGGCTTGCGTATGCTTATTTCTGATGGGCAGAAAGTTATCGCGGGTGATCAGTTGACTGAGGGTTCCAAGAATCCGCATCGCATTTTGGAAGTGATGGGCCGTGATGCTGTGACACAATATCTCTTGCGTGAAATGCAGAAGGTATATCGTCCACAGGGTCAGAATATTCACGATAAACATTTTGAGGTGATTATTCGCAAGATGTTGAGCAAGGTGGTATTGACGGCTTCTGGTGATACGGAAATGTTGCCCGGTGAGTTGGTTGAATTTGCTTACTTCCAGGCAGCCAATGAAGAAATCATCGAGGAAGGTGGTATTCCGGCTCAGGCGGAACCCGTGTTACTTGGTATCACAAAAGCTTCTTTGAATACAGACAGTTTCCTGTCGGCAAGTTCCTTCCAGCATACCATTAAGGTGTTGGCCGGGGCAGCGATTGGTGGTAAAGAAGACAAACTGTATGGCTTGAAGGAAAATGTCATTATTGGCAAGCTGATTCCAGCGGGTACAGGTTTCTCCTTACACCAACGTCAGGCTGCGGCGGATTTGGCGGCGGCGGAACAAGAAGAACTTGCTAAAATTGAGGTTGGCCTTGATTTGAGCAAGACGCTGATTGGTGATGATACGGATGAGGAAATTTTGGCGGCGATGGTTGCTGCGGCTGCTGCTGAAGCAGCGCAAGCGCAACGTTTGTCTGAAATTAGACCTGAAATGGATTCTGAATTAGAGATGGATGGCGATTAGTTTTCCGCTGATTGAACAGTTTTTTGAAAGAGCACTCCAAACGGAGTGCTCTTTTTTTTGCAGGTTTTAGGGGGGGGCTTGTTTGCGTTTAGAAATCTCGTTTGAGGAGCATATCGGTTAGTTGGTAGAGTGCCTGACCTGCTTTGCCTTGAGGGTTAGCGCCTTCGATGTTTTGTAAGGCGCTGTGAGAATAAGAGGTGGCTTTTTCTTTGGCATATGTGTCAGCGCCGTTTTCGCCGAGCAGTGTCACAACTTGTTGGACAAAAGCTTGATTGGGTTCAGCGGTAGCGTAGAGGGTTTGCAGCTCTTGACTTTGTGCCAGTCCATAAAGTACGGGAAGGGTTTTTTTCTTGGTGGTGATGTCGGTGGAGGCGGATTTGCCGATTATGGCTTCGTCGCCCCAGATGCCGAGGATGTCGTCGATGACCTGGAAGGCGAGACCGAGGTCGAGGCCGAATTGGGCGTAGTTTTTTACTGTAGCGGGATCGGCTCCGGCAATCAATGCACCTAATTCCATGCTGAGAGAGACGAGAACGGCCGTTTTCCCCGTAATCATGTCAATATATTCATCTGTACTCACTTGTGCGCGGGTCTCAAAATCCATGTCGGCTTGTTGGCCTTGTGTGAGCCGGACACAGGTTTCGTCGAAGCGGCGCAGTGACTGAACGACGATATCGGCGGATACGCCTCGTTCGATGAGGCGGTTTAGTGCCAGGTGGGCAATGGCAAACATGGCGTCACCGGCATTGATGGCTTGCGGTATGCCCCATAATTTCCAAACAGTTTCCCGATTGCGGCGGGTGGGGCTGTTGTCTTCAATGTCATCATGGATGAGCGAGAAGTTGTGCAAAATTTCGATGGCAGCGGCGGCGGGAATGGCTTGCTGCCAGTCACCCCCAGCGGCGGCACAAGCAAGCATGCACATGAGTGGGCGAATTTGTTTGCCTGCGTAGATAGAGATGGGCTGCATGTCGGCATCGACCCAGCCCATGTGATAGTGCATCATGCCATAAAAAAGAGTAGGCGCGTTGTTGACCTGGAACACCTCTTTCATTTCCTGGTTCATGGCGGGCAGCATTTGTTCTGTAAGTGTTTTTAGTTCGTTGGACATGGTTTTTCCTGTGTTTGCCCTCTCCCCAGCCCTCTCCCAGAGGTAGAGGGAGCCAGGATCGATCTCCTCTCCTTTTGGGGAAGGGTTAAGGTGGGGGTTAAAATTTAGTATGTAAAGGTGTTTTGCCGAGCGCTTCGATGTTACCAACACCGGAGCAAAACATGCTGATGCGCAGTTCGTCAGTGAGGATTTCGGCGAGTTCAATTACACCGCTCACGCCGCCGTTATCGGCGGCTTTGAGGAATTGTCCAGCCAAACCGACAAGATTGGCGCCGAGAGCGATGCATTTGGCGACGTCGATGCCATTGCCGATGCCGCCGCTGGCGATGATGGGCAAGGTGGGGGCTGCTTCACGACAATATTGGATGGAAACGGCCGTTGGTATGCCCCAATCTATAAATGCACCAGCTACACGGGCGTGACGGGCGGTGGGGGCGCGATACATCTCGACTTGGCTCCAGGATGTGCCACCAGCGCCAGCTACGTCAATGGCAGAGACGCCTGCGTCGGCTAGTTTTTTAGCGGTGGCTTTGGAAAAGCCCCAGCCTACCTCTTTGGCGATAACGGGGACTGGCAGTTTGGCGCAAATTTCTTCGATTTTAGCCAATAAGTTGGTAAAGTCACCGTCGCCTTCGGGCTGCACAGCTTCTTGCAGGACGTTGAAATGAAGGATGAGCGCATCTGCTTCGATCATATCGACGGCGCGTTGGCACTGTGCCAGACCGTAGCCATAATTGAACTGGACGGCGCCGAGATTGGCAAAGAGCAATATGTCGGGAGCTACCTCCCGCACGCGGTAGGTGTTGGCCAGGGTGTCGTCTTCGATGGCGGCACGTTGCGAGCCGAGTCCCATCGCCATACCGGTTTCTTGGGCGGCGGCGGCGAGGATGCGGTTGATTGTGCCTGCTTCTGCTGTGCCACCGGTCATGGATGAGATGAGTAACGGCCGTTGCAATGTTTTGCCCAGCAGTTTTGTGGTAGTGTCTACTTCTGCCAGATTCAATTCAGGCAAGGCTTCATGCATGAAAAAGTAGTTTTCCAGACCTGTGGTTAGCTGGTTGAATGAAACATCTTCTTCTAAATTGATGCGAATATGGTCTGCTTTGCGTTTCTCGTGGGTAAAATTGTTAGACTCATTGTTAGCGGCAGCGGTTTTACTATTGGATGGCGTAACGCCTGTGGTCGATTGCATAAACGACTCCAGATTTTAGGATAGTTGGCAAAGTATACCTTGTGGCGTCATGAGAAGCGAGTTTGGCGATAGATATGCGTTTGCTATGCGGAGTTCGCTAACAGACCTGGGCTACGTTAAAATACAATCTTGGCGTAAGGCTATTTATACGCGCTGTTGTCAGTTTTGACCGTGCATCGTCTGATAAAATGTCGGATTATGCCCGCTGCGACGAGTATAGGTAGGTGAGCCACATAATTTTGGAGGTGCTATGCGTGTTTTAATTACGGGTGCGGCTGGTTTTTTAGGATCGCACCTAAGCGATAGATTTATTGCAGAAGGGCATACTGTTGTCGGTATGGATAATTTGATTACCGGTAACATGGATAATATTGGACATTTGTTTGGTCACGAACGGTTTTCTTTTATCAAGCATGAC